>CAZXPU010000033.1:0-46123 GCA_964642905.1 uncultured Prosthecobacter sp. | reverse complement strand
GATGATTCCCAGCCGGGCCTGGCTCAAATCCTCATGGGGACGCTCGGGGCGCTGCTGATCGGCACCGGGGTGATCGCGGTGATCGGCTACAACTGGGATGACTTCGGGCGTCCGGTGCGGCTTTTGTTCGCCTTCTTCCCGCTGCTGGGCTCGCAGTTGTTCAGCCTGTGGGTGCTGCGACGCGGGGACGCCGCCGCGGCCTGGGTGCGTGAAACGGCGGCGCTGCTGCAGACGATGGCGGTCGGGGCGGCGATTGCGCTGGTGTCGCAGATCTATCACCTGGGCGGCGCCTGGCCGGACTTCCTGCTCGGGTGGGCGCTGCTGAGCCTGCCGCTGCTCTGGCTGCTGAACGCGTCTGCTGTGGCTCTCTTTTATCTCGGTGCCATTGCCATCTGGGCCGTGCATCAGTGCGAACACGGCAGCGTCTGGCATGACAGCGCGATGCTCTATCCGCTGCTGCTGCTGGGCGTGCTGCCCTTCTGGCCGGGCTGGCGCTTTGACAAGCCCCTGTCCCTCACGCTGCGCTGGGCGATGACGCTGAGCAGCGGTTATGGCCTGAGCGCGGCCGCCTATGAAGCCGTGCGCCAGCATTTCGGCAGGACCTGGGGAGATGGCGAAAGCTTCATCTGGCTGATGGTCATGACGGTGACCCTGCTGACCCTGGTGCCGCTGAGATCCTCGGCCCTGGCCGCTCCCGCGCGGCACAAGCCGCAGGTGGTGCTGGGCTTCCTGTTTTTGATTGGGTTCGGCATGCTGATGACTTTTCAGGAGCCTGCCGAGGAGTTCGTCAGGCACCTCGGGAAGGTCGTCGATATCCCCTGGGCCTGGGGGCTGCTGGCCGGCAACCTCGTCTTTGTCTTCCTGGCCTTGTGGCAGAAACGCTGGGCTCTGCTGCTGGTGGTCGCGGTGGCCGCGATTCCGACGCTGTCCCTGCTGCCGGGGCACGCCCTCGCTCCTCTCACCCCCTGGCTGATGATGGCCTATCTGTTCAGCGCGGGCCTCGGGCTCATCCTGCTGGAATTTGCCGGGAAACGCGGCGCGCCTCGCCTGGGCGCGGCCTTGATCAGCCTGCTGATCCTGGCCCGGATGATGGAGAGCGAGCTTTCGCTGCTGGCCAAGGGCATCGCCTTCATCCTGATCGGGGTGGCCTTCCTCGTCTTCAACCTCGTGCTGGGCCGCCGCCGCAGGCCTGCAGGCTCATGAAACCGCTGCCGCTCCTCCTTTTCGCCGTCGCCGTGCTGGCCCAGTGGGCGGCTCCGCTGCTGCAGATCCTGAAGCATGAACGCACCCTCGAGCAGGGCAGCGTTCACCGCCTGAAATGCTCGGCGCCGGACCCCTACGACCCTCTGCGTGGACGGTACCTGGCCGTGCGGCCGGACCCGGTGGAATGCCCTGTGGGCGAAGGGCTGAAGCTGGTTTCAGGCCAGCGTGTTTATGTCACGCTTTTGGATGGGCCGGACGGGCTGGCGAGCCTGTCCTCGGTGCATCTCACGCCGCCGGAGTCCGGCGCCTATGTGCGCATGAGCGTGCGCTGGGCGGGGACGGACGGCAAGGTGCACCTGGAGTGGCCCTTTGATCGCTTCTACCTCAACGAAAAGCTGGCTCCGGAGGCTGACAAATGGTTCGCCGAGAGCATCCGCAGCAGCAAGGGGGTGGTGGCGGAAATCCGCGTGCTGAAGGGTTCGGCGGTGCTGACCGACCTGGCTTTTGATGGCCGGTCCTTCCGTGAAATCCTCAAGGAACGGGTGAAGTAAGCCGGCCGCTTGTCTCTTGCGGCGGAACCGGCCCTTGGCTAATGACTCGTGCCTCCGATTCGGACGGCCGCCTTTCCGATTCTCCTTTTGTTCAGCCCTCATGCACTCCCCTGAATCCCACTTTCGACTTGCCGTGGTCTCGGCTGGTGGCGGGGATGGATGCCAGACCTTTCCGAAGGGGGCGGGGCAGCCCGGGGATGCCGGACATCTGCCGGTCAACTTTCATGCCTACGCGGCCTGCACCCACGGGGCTTACCTCAGCGGGGATGACGCCATGCCTGAGGCGGATGACGTCCTGCTTCTGCTGGGCCGCGACATGCGCCGCTCGGCCCGGATGCTGGCCCGCCTGAAGGCTGCGGGGAAAAAGGTGGTGGTGACCATCAAGGAGACGGGGCTTCAGCAGATTGGGGCCGGCTTGCAGGAGTTTGAAAACTGGAGCGCCTTCCGCGAGGTCTGCCAGGCTGCGGACGGAGCGCTGGCCACCACGCATGACACGGAGCCCTTGTATCTTGCGGCCAGCCGCCGCCTGCCCCTGACCTTTCTGCCGCCGCCTTATCCGGTGGAGGAGTGGGACCTGAGCCCGCAGGATCATGGGGCGAGAAGCGGCGTGTTCATCGGCACCCGGCAGCTTTTCGTCACCTCACGCAATCATGCCCTGGCGCTGGCCCTGGCGTCTCCCGTGGCCGAGGAGGCCGGGCAGGAGGTGACGGTGATCAGCGGCCGGGCCAGCGACCTCACCGGCATGAAGAGGCTGCTCAACAAAGTGGTCGATTACAGCGGTGTCTGGCATGAGCGTTTTGCCGCCGAAGCCGGGAGGATCCAGGTCGTCACGCGTCAGCTGCCGGCGGTGGAGTACCTGCGTCTGATGGCGGGCCATCGGCTGGTTTTTCAGCTCGACCAGAGCAGCGTTCCCGGCCAGGTGGCGGGGGATGCGCTGCTCTGCCGGATGCCCTGCGTGGGCGGCAACGGCACGGCGGAGCGGCTGGTGTTTCCCGACCTCTGCGGCCATGGCCGCACGACGGGGGAGGTGCTGGAGCTCACGCGGCGTCTGCTGGCCGATGGCGAAAGGCGGCGTGCGATGGTGGAAAAGGCGGTGGGGATCGCCCTGGAGAAGATGTGCTTTTCATCAGCCCGGAGGCAGCTGGCGGAGTTTTATGCATCGCTCACGCCGAAGGGGTGAGGCCCGCTTTTCAAATGACGCCAAGCCCTGCGTGACAGACGGGGGCGATGACGTAGTTTTTCGGCCATGTCGCTTCTTCGTGTTGAAAACCTGCAGGTACACTTCCCCATCCGTTCCGGGTGGCGGACAAGCGACGTGGTGAAGGCGGTGGACGGAGTGAGCTTTGAGGTGAAGGCCGGCAGGACCCTGGGCCTGGTGGGCGAGAGCGGCAGCGGCAAGTCCACGGTTTCGCGCGCGCTCCTGAAGCTGCTGGTGCCGACGGGCGGCCGGGCGATTTACGAAGGGCGTGACATCCTGGCCATGTCCGAGACGGAGTTCCGGCCGCTTCGCAAGGAGATGCAGATGGTGTTCCAGGACCCGATCGGCTCGCTCAACCCCCGGATGACGATCGAATCCATCCTGGGCGAGCCGCAGGAGATTCATTTCAAGGAGCGCAGCCGGGCCGACAGGCGCGAGGTGTCCGCGGCGCTGCTGAAGCGCGTGGGCCTGCCTGAGGACGCGCTGGTCCGTTATCCCCATGAGTTCAGCGGCGGTCAGCGCCAGCGGGTGGGGATTGCCAGGGCGCTGGCCGTGCGGCCGAAGTTCCTGATCTGCGACGAGCCGGTGAGCGCGCTGGACGTCAGCGTGCAGGCGTCGATCCTGAACCTGCTGAAGGATCTGCAGGATGAATTTTCACTGACCTGCCTTTTCATCGCCCATGACCTTGCGGTGGTGAGGCACATGAGTGATGAGATCATCGTCATGAACCGGGGCGTCATCGTCGAGCAGGGGCCGGCGGACGATGTCTGTGAACGGCCCCGTCACGACTACACGCGCCGCCTCATCGCCTCCATTCCCGCCCTTGGCTGACCGCCGCCTCAAAGACCATGACCCCGCTTTTCAAGAAGTTCCTCGGCATCAACTGGATCCTGATGCTCACGATGGCCGGGCTGCTGACCTTTGGCGTGTACGCCATCTTCAACGCGTCATCGTTCCGCGAGGCCGCGGACCTGGCCCTGAAGTGGCGGCAGCAGATCACCTGGATCGGGCTTGGCATTCCGTTCCTGTTCTCCGCCGCGCTGATCGACTACAAGTGGGTGCGCTGGGCCTGCTGGCCGATGTACCTCGCCGGCATCGGCGGGCTGGTTTATCTTCATTTGTTCGGCATCGAGATCAACGGCAACAAGAACTGGGTCAGCATCGGCGGGCTCTCCATGCAGCCCTCCCAGTTCGCCATCATGGCGGGCATCATCATGCTGGCGGTGGTCTTCGGGGAGCTGCCGCGCATGTCGCCCGTGTTCCGGCGGCCCTGGCTGCGCATCCTCATCGGCGGGCTGCTGGCGGGCGTGCCGGCGGCGATGGTGATCAAGGAGGACCTGGGTTCGGGCCTGGTCTGGGGGCCGGTGTTTCTGGCGATGATGCTCGTCGGCAGCATTCCCTTCCGCTACATCATCAGCATGATCCTGGGAGCGCTCTGCGTCATCCCGCTGGTTTATTTCTTCGTGCTGAAACCCTACCAGCAGGCGCGCATCGACCAGACCTGGTACCTGCTCACCAACCAGCAGGAGAAGGTGGACACCCGCGGCCATGGCTGGGTGCCGAACTTCGTGCAGACGGCGGTTGCCTCGGCCGGGTTTGAAGGCAAGGGACCGCTTTCCGAAAAGGTGCCCGAGCGGCGCTCGATCCACCGGATGTTCTACCCGGAGGCCGAGGCCTTCAGCGACTACATCTTCAGCGTCGTCTGCGAGGAGTTCGGTTTCCGCGGGGCGGTGCTCGTGCTTTCAGGAATCGCCCTGCTGCTGCTGCAGGGCGTGTTTGTCGCCTTTTGCGCCCGCGACCAGGTCGGCCGCCTGGTGGTGGTGGGCGTGGTGACCATGTTTTTCGCCCACACCTTTCAGAACGCCGGCATGAACCTGTGCATGCTGCCGGTGATCGGCCTGCCCATGCCCTTCATCAGCTACGGCGGCACGTTCATGATCGTGACCCTCTTCATGATGGGCATGATGCAGAGCGTCTGGGTGCACCGGAACATCTCGCCAGTGAAGAAGACGGCGACCGCAGGCGGCGGGCGCGAGATCGAGTTTGGCGATGATGACGACGACTGATCAGGCGTTGCCGCGGGCTTCCAGGGCGGCGAGCCTTTTCTCCAGATCCTTGATCTTGTCCAGAGCCTCGGGCATGCGGGCCTGGGCCGCGACCATGCGGCGGCCTTCCATGAGCGGCTTGGCGGGGAAGCCGGTGTAGGCGCCCCCGGGTTCGGTGATGTTCTTCGTGACGCCCGCCCTGGCCAGAAGCGTGACCTGGCTGGCAATCTCGAGATGCCCGCCGATGCCGACCTGGCCGGCGATGGTGACGTAGTCGCCCAGGCGTGCGCTGCCGGCGATGGCCACGTGCGAGACGATGATGCAGTGCTTGCCGGTGACGACGTTGTGACCGATCTGGACCTGGTTGTCGATCTTGGTGCCGGCGCCGATCCAGGTGCGGCCGAAGCGGGCGCGGTCGATGGAGGTGCAGGCGCCGACCTCCACATCATCATCGAGCTGGACGATGCCGACCTGCTCGATCTTCACATGCCGTCCCTTGACGAACTCATAGCCAAAGCCGTCGGAGCCGATGGTCGTGCCGCTGTGGATGGTGACGCGGTTTCCCAGGACGCAGCGGTCGGCGATGGTGCAGTTGGCGTGGAGAAGGCAGTCCTCGCCGATGCGCGCGCCATGACCGATGCAGACGGCGGCCTGGATGGTGGTGCCATCGCCGATGTGCACATCATCACCGATGACGGCGGCCGGTCCGATGGACACCTTCTGGGGATCAAAGACCGCCTTGGGGGAGACGACGGCGGAGGGGTGAATGCCCGGCATGAAGTCACGGGCCGGGGGGCCGAAGTGGCGGATGGCCGAGGAGAAGGCGAAGGTTGGGTTGCTGACGCGGATGAGCGCCTTGCCCTCCATGGGGTCCATGAAGTCCGGGCCCACCAGGATCGCGGTCGCCCGGGTGGCCTTCAGGGCCGTCAGGTAGCGTGCGTTGCCCAGGAAGGTGACTTCACCAGGGGCGGCCTCGGCGATGGAATTCAGGCCGGTGACAACGCCTTCCGGATCGCCTTGGACAAGTTCACCGCCGACGAGTTCGGCAAGCCTTTGGTGGGTGATGTGATGGCTCATGAGGGAAGGGGGAGGTCGGTAAGCTAAAAAAAGGGCACGCCACCTGGACAGGGTGCGTGCCCGGAAAGGGAGGGCGGTCGGCAGGAAGAGGTTATTTCTTCTCTTCCTTGGGGGCGTCGCCAGCGGCTGGAGCCGGAGCGGCGGCGGGAGCGTTTTTGTTCAGCTCCACGATGATCTGGTCCGAGATGTCCACGGCATCCTTGTAGTAGATGAGCACAGGGACGGTGGAGAGGCTCATGCCGGACTTGTCGAAGATGAAGTCATATCCCTCGGCCTTGGCCTTGTCGCGCACCACGACGAGGATCTCGTCGTAGATGCCCTTGCGGATCTGCATGTCCTCCTGCTTCAGCTGGTTGGTGCGGCGGTTTTGGGCCTCGCCGATCTCCTGCTCCAGGGAGCGCAGTTCCTTGGCCTTGTCCTCAAACTCAGCCGCCCTCTTGGCGCGTGCATCAGGAGTCATGATGGGGTCGCTGGCCTCCTTCTTGAGCTTCTGCATGTCGTTCATGAGGTTCTTGTAGACCGACCAGCGGTCGTTCATCTCCTTCTGGGCCTTGTCGATGTTGTTCTTGAACTTGTCGGCGGCGTCCTTGGTCTTGTGGAACTCGGAGAAGGCCTTGGACATGTCGACGACGCCGAACTTGATGTCAGCGGCATGAGTGGTGGCGACGGCCAGCAGAAGGCAGATGAGGGAACGAATCATGGGGAAAGGGCAGGGGGTGTGTATGGAGGCGTGACGGCGGGCTCTTAGAAGCGGTAGCCCATGTTGAACTGGAAGCGCGGGCTGCTGCTCACGAAATCATCATCCGAGGGCTTGATGACGGGCATGCCAAGGTCGAGGCGGATGGGGCCGACCGGGAGGAAAAGGCGCACGCCGATACCGATGTTGGAATAAACCTCGCCGTCGCCGACGATGGGGCCGCCGTTGCGGTAACCGGCGCCATTGACGCCGCCGGCCGCGGTGATGTCCGTGTCAACCATGCCGACGTCCCAGAAGATGGCGCCACGTACTTTTTCGATGATCGGGAATGAGTATTCGACGGAGCCATAGAGGGTCATGTTGCCGCCAATGGGTTCCCCGGAGGCGTCCTTCGGACCGGCGTCACGGTAGTCGAAGCCACGAAGGTTGTAGGCGCCGCCCAGGAACAGGCGTTCAAAGATCGGCACCTGGCTGCCGCCCCAGCCGTCGACCCAGCGGGCCATGCCCTCGACGCTCAGGATGGTGTCGCCGGGGAGATGGAAGAACTGCTGTCCGCCGAGGTTGGCGCCCCAGACTTCGACATCGCCGCCAAGGCCGGCGCCGAGCAGGCCTGCTTCAAACTTGTGGCCCTTGCGGGTGATGAAGACGCTGTCACGGGTGTCATGCACGAAGTTCAGCTCGACCTTGCTTTCGAGATAGGTGCCGTCCTCGTTGCGCAGGAGGGCGGTCGTGCTCTTGTCGTTGTCCACGTCGATGCCTGTCTGCTGAAGCGTGTAGGTGCCCTCGAGGTAGGCGTTTTTGCCGATGGGCTTGCGCAGGCCGATGGAGGCTCCGGCGTTGGTCTGGTCAAAGCGGTTGGAGAGGTAGAACAGGTTCTGGTAGAAGAGCCCGACGGTGAGGGCGAGCTTCTGTCCCATGAACCAGGGCTCCGTCCAGGAGGTATTGAACGAGGAGGTGCGGATGCCGTAGCGGATGTTCATGTTGAACCTCTGTCCGGCGCCGCGGAAGTCCTTCCAGTCGGTGATGTCAAAGTTGGTCTGGGTCACGTCGACGAATCCGACGAGGCTGTCCACCGAGCTGAAGCCGGCACCGAAGTTCACGGAGCCGGTGGGTTTTTCCGTGACGTTGACCTCGACATCCTTGAAGCCGACGGCCTCGGTGTCGACATGACGCACGGTCAGGGGGTTGGGATCTCCCTTGCCCTCGAAGTAGTTCATGTTTTCCAGGGTCGTCTGGGCCGTTTCGAGCTGGACGGTGTTGAGCTCATCCCCGGGGGCGAAGGCGAGTTCGCGGCGGATGACCTCATCCTTGGTCTTGACGTTGCCGCCGATGTTGACCTTGCGGATGAAGGACTTGCCGCCTTCGGTGATGTTGAAGACGATGTTCAGCCTGCCCGGGCCGGCGTCGGTGAGCTGGGTGTCAACGGTGGCGTCCGCGTAGCCCCTGGAACCATAGTAGTCGCGGATCATCTTGGCGTCACCGCGCACATCGGTGCCGGAGTAGGGGAAGCCGGCCTCTGAACGGATGGCGGGCGTCAGCTCATCCTTGGTGAAGACGGTGGCGCCGCGGATGTCCACGGAGGCGACGTCATACTTGCCACCCTCGGTGATCTCGAAGATGAGGGCGGTGCTTTTTTCATCGATGGGTTCACGGCGATAGCCCACCTTGACGTAGACGTAGCCCTGGTCCTGAAAGGCTTCCTGGATGGCCTGGACATCGTCAAGAAGCGTCTGGTTGTCGATCTTGCCGGCCTTGCCCCAGAGACGGTAGAAGGTCTTTTCCCGGCTCTTGATCTTGCTCTTGAGCGTGCGTGAGCTGATGGCGTTGTTGCCTTCAAAGCGGATGTCGCCGATCAGGCCGCGCGCGCCTTCCTCAATCTTGAAGAGAACGCTGGAGAAGCCTTCCTTGGCCGAGGGGCTGACGTCATAGGTGACCATCACGTCGGAGTAGCCCTTCTTCTCATACAGCTCGCGGATCTTCTGCTGCGCGGTGGTCAGCCGGGCGTCATCCACGGAGTCGCCGACCTTCACCTCGATCTCCCCGCGAAGATCGTTGTTGTCGATCATGGAGTTGCCCAGGAAACCCAGTTCGCCGATGACACCACGGCCCGAGAGGGTCACCACCACCTTGACTCCGCCTGCGACGTTGACGGCCTGGATGTCGACGTTTTCCACGGCGCCGGTGGCGTAGAGGGTGCGGATGTCGCGTTCGACGGACTCATCGGTGTAAGGCTCTCCGACACGTGTGGCCATCTGGGCGCGCACGCGGCTTGCATCGAGGGTGGCGGCTCCTTTGAACACCACGTCCACTTCACGGACGATCCTCTTGCCGGCCGCAGCCGGTGAGTCGAGCGCGACCTGGGCATTGGAAACCGCCGTGGCGGCGGTGATCAGGATCAATGCCGTCAGGGGACGGAGGGCTAACTTTTTGAGGAGTAGGGTGCCGTGCATAAGCTTGAGAGGAGGAGTCGCGACCGTCATGCATTTCGCAATGGACGATAAGCGTCAGTAATGCTGGCCGGGCCTTCCTGCGTCAAGATGTAATATGCGTGTTGTCGAGGGGCCGGCAGGGGCCGCCCGAGGGGGTGGGCCGGGTCTGCATTCGGCAATGTTGGTTGGTGCGGGCCCGGCCGGAAGCGGCCGGCCGTCTCATGCGGGGAGTCATCCTTTCCTTTGGATGTTGGCCGAGGCGCGTTTATTGGAGGGCCGATGCGCAGACGGGGCTTTCTCCCGGCATCCTTCCTGCTCCAATTCACTGCAATGACCTCCACCAACCCCCTGCGGGAGCGCGGCTTCCGCCTTCTCGAAGACGATCTCCGCTTTTTGATGACGGCATTTGCCTCGGTGCTTCACCGTGTCGGCGAGGGAGGGCTGGCCGAGAGGCTGCCCTGGATCGGTCGCTGCCAGGGCCAGGAAGAGGAGCCCAGCCGTGCGCTGGGACAGGCCTTGTCGATTGCCTTCCAGCTTCTGAACATCGTGGAGGAGCGGGCCGCCTCCCAGACCCGCCGTCTGCGTGAGAAGGAGCGCGGTCCCGAGGCCGAGCCGGGCATGTGGCCGGAAAATCTGCGTGAAATGAAGGCCCTGGGGGTCAGTGAGGCGGAGCTTCTGGAGGTGCTTAAAAAAGTGCGTGTGGAGCCGGTCCTGACGGCCCACCCCACCGAGGCCAAGCGCGAGACGGTCCGTGACCTGCACCTGGAAATTTATGCCCTGATGAACAGGCATGAAAACAAGGACTACACGCCGCGTGAGCAGGCGCGGATTCAGTCCCAGCTGGAGGTTCAGCTGGAGAATCTCTGGCGCACCGGGGAGATCCATGTGACACGCCCGACGATCGACGCCGAGCTGCAAAACGCGCTGCACTATCTGCGCGAGGTTTTTCCGGAGGCCTTGTCGCGCGCCCACATTCATCTTCGGGAGGCCTGGGCGGGGGCGGGCTTTGATCCCGCCGGAGTGGATGCGCTGCCGCCGCTGATTCGTTTTGGAACCTGGATCGGCGGGGACCGGGACGGGCATCCCTTTGTCACCGCCGAGGTCACGGCGAAGGCGCTTGGGGAGCTTCGCAAAAACGCCCTCAGGGTGCATCGCCGGGCCCTGGAGCAGCTCGCTCATCACACGCCGCTGAGCCTGCTCTTTCAAAAGCGGCCCGCCTGCCTGGAGACGCTGACCCAAAGGCTGGCCCAGGAGCTTGGCGGGGATGCCAATCCGGAGGTCGTGTACATCCTGGACCGCAACAAGGAGGAGCCCTGGCGCGCCGCCGCCTACCTGATGCGGGCACGGTTGCTGGCCGAGTTTGAGAAACCTGGATGCCCTGGCGGCTATGTGACTCCTGACGACCTTCTGACGGACATCAACGCCTACGCGGAGTCCCTGGAAAAGGTGGGCGCCGGCGCCCTTGTGATCGAGTTCATCGTGCCTTTCCGGCGTCGTCTTCAAGCCTTTGGATTCCACGGCGCCGCGCTCGACATCCGGCAAAACTCCGCCTTTCACGAGAAGGCGCTGGAACAGCTGCTGGCGGCGGCCGGGCTGCTGGGTGGCAGGCCCTGGAAGGACTGGACGGTTCAGGAAAAACGCGCGCTGCTGGACCGTGAGCTGACCTCGCCACGGCCGTTTTTGGCGGCCGGCATGTCCGCAGGGCCGGAAGCCGACACCGTCCTGGCCTGTCACCGGGTGCTCGCCGGGCACATCGCCAGGCATGGCACGGCGGGTCTGGGCGCCCTGATTGTCTCGATGACACGGAACGTGGAGGATCTGCTGACCGTGTATCTGCTGGCCCGCGAGGCGGGTCTGTTGACCTGGGTGGACGGAGGCCTCTGCTGCCCGCTGCAGGTGACGCCGCTGTTTGAAACCATGGCGGACCTCGACGCCGGACCTGGCATCGTCGATGAGTTTCTCCAGCATCCGGTGACCCGTCGGAGCCTGGGCGGAGGCGCGGCCGCCTTCCAGGTGATGGTGGGCTATTCAGATTCTAACAAGGATTGTGGCATCCTCGCCAGCCAGTGGGCGTTGCATCGCGCCCAGGCCGCCTTGAGCGCCACCACGGCCCGGCACGGGGTGCAGGCGGTCTTTTTCCATGGCCGCGGCGGCACGGTGGGACGTGGCGCGGGGCCCACCCACTGGTTCATGGAGGCACTGCCGCAGGGATCGCTGGGCGGCTGGATGCGCATGACGGAGCAGGGCGAGACCATCGCCCAAAAATACGCCCACCTGGGGTCCGCCGTTTATCACACGGAGCTGCTCATGGCCTCCGCGGCCTCCGCCACGGCCCGGCATCGTCACGGCAGGCCTGCGGATCAATCCGTCGCCCCGCTGCTTGACCGGTTGGCGAGCGACAGCCGCCTGGCCTATCGGGCGCTTCTGGAGGAGCCGGATTTCATGCGCTTCTACCGTCAGGCCACCCCCATCGACGCCCTGGAAAACGCACGCATTGGCTCCCGCCCCTCGCGCCGCACCGGCCAGGCGACGCTGGATGACCTGCGCGCCATTCCCTGGGTGTTTTCCTGGACCCAGTCGCGCTTCTACCTGCCGGGCTGGTTTGGCGCCGGCTCCGCCCTGGCGAAGCTGCGGGACGGTTCGCCCGCCGACTTTGCGGAGATCAAGGCGAAGCTCAGGGAGTCCCCGTTCATCAGTTATGTGCTCACCAACATTGAAAGCAGCCTGGTGAGCGCCAATCCGGAGCTGATGAAGCTCTATGGCGGGCTGGTCGAGGAGGAGGAGATTCGTCAGCGCTTCCTGGGCATCATCCTGGCTGAGTTCGACCGGACGCGGCAGGTGCTGGAGGAGTTGTTTGACGGCACGTTCGCCGCCCGCCGGCCCCGGCTTGCCTACACCCTGGAGATCCGCGAGGAGCCGCTGCGTGTGCTGCATGAGCAGCAGGTGAGCCTGTTGAAAAAGTGGCGTGAGAAGGTCCAGGCCGGGCGCTCCGACGCCGCCGAGGCCATGATGCCTGACCTGCTGGTCTCCATCAACGCCCTGGCTTCGGGTCTGCGAACGACGGGCTGAGAACAATCAGTTTGCAGCCAGGCACGAACCGCAGAAACTAGCCGTGATGATTTCAGCCCCCTTTCGTGCGGCCGCCGGTCTGATCCTGGCCTCCCTCCTCCTGGCTTCCTGCGGCTCCTCCCCCAGGATCAAGGGGCTGCCCAAAAATCTCCCGGCGATCAACCTTCATGGCAGCAGCACCACGCCCTCCCACAGCATGGAGCGCAAGGACTACCCCTTCGATCCGGCGACGGGCGACTACATGCTCGCCTGGGCCTCGGAAGGTGAGCGCGCGGCCTCGGCTTCAGACATTGATTCCTGGCGCAACTCGCATGGCGGCTCGGTCTCCCGCAGAAATCCCTCGCCGGTGAGAAAGGTCTCCTCCAAGAAAGGCTCGAGCTCCCGCAGCGGCGGCTCCTACACGATCAAGCGTGGCGACACCCTCGGGGCCATCGCCCGCAAGCACGGCACCACGGTTTCCAAGCTCAAGGCGGCGAACGGCATGTCGTCGGACTTCATCCGGGAAGGACGCACGCTGAAGATCCCCAGGTGACCCCAAGGCCATGATCTCCCGCAGGTTCGGCTTGCTCCTGGTCTTCCTTTTCATCAAGGGGGCGGTCTGGGCGCTGGACTTCAGCACCGTCGTGGTGGATGCCGGTCACGGTGGCAGGGATGGCGGCTGCGTTCACAACGGCCTGGTGGAAAAACGCCTCTGCCTGGATGTGGCCCAGCGACTTGAAAAGCACCTCAAGGCCCGTGGGCTGAAGGTCGTGATGACACGCCGGACCGATGCCTTTGTCAGCCTGGAGTCACGCATCCACATCGCCAACCGCCAGCGCAACGCCCTGTTTGTCAGCATCCATTTCAACGCCTCCAGGGACAGGACGATCAGCGGTATGGAGGTTTATTACCACAGCGGCACGGGGAAAGAGGTCGCCGCCCGGCTGCTGCGCAGCATGGACCTGAACCTCAAGGGCCTGGCGCGCGGCGTCTTTCGTCAGGACATCAAGGTGCTGCGGGAGACCCGGATGCCGGCCGTGCTGGTCGAGGGCGGCTATCTGAGCCACAAGACGGACGCGACCCGCTGTGCGACCGTCCACCATCGCGAGGCCATGGCAAAAGCTCTGGCGGAGGGTATTCTGCGTTCCAGATCATGAGCAGCCAGCCCTCCTCCACACAGCCCCTCGTCGTACGTGTCACTCCGAATGCCCGTAAGTCGGAGATCCTCGGCTGGGGTGCCGATGAAAAGGGTCGGCCCGTCCTGATGATCAAGCTGGCGGCTCCGCCCGTGGACGGCAAGGCCAACGACGAGCTGCTGCGCTTCCTGGCCAAAAGCCTGGGCTGCCCGCGTTCACAGGTCCAGCTGGTGCGTGGTGAGGGATCCCGGCAGAAGACGGTGGAAATTCCCGCCGCCTCCGCCGTCAGGCTGCCTGCTTTCTGACAGTCAGCCAAGGAGGCTTTCTCCATTTGACGCCCGGGAGGGTGCGGTCTACAAACCAACGCCGAACAATTCTTCCCTAGAGCGGTCAAACCAGCCCTTATGTATCCCGTCCGTCCCCTCTTCAGGTCCGCCATTGTCATCGCCTTCGTGGCCCTGGCAGGTGGTGTGCTCTCCGCCCCTCTGCCCGCCGACCATCCCTGCGCCGACCTGGTGAAAAAATACCTGACCTGCGTGGTGAACCAGGACTGGAAAACAGCCGCCGCCCTGCTTCAGCCGGCCTCCCTCGAGCGCAAGCAGAAGGAGACCATCGCCATCATCAAGACCGCGCCGACCATGACCGAGGAGCAGCAGATGCTCGAGCGCTTCGGGGTCACTGAAATCCGCGAGCTGGAAAAGCTCTCCCCCCAGGAGTTCTACATCATGGACCGCGAGGCCTGGCACAAGCGCATCAACGCCGCCGCCGACGTGACCAAGCGCAAGCAGGAGACGCTGAAGATCGACGTCCTCGGCCTCGTGGAGGAAAAGGACAAGGGCTATGTGCACGCCACCGTCCGCACCTCCCAGGAGACCCTGACCGACCGCATCGAGGAGCTCTTCCTCATCTCCTTCATCAAGCAGGACGACAAGTGGCTCATCTCCCCCGAGATGAAGGACCGCCCGATCATCACCCCGCTGGACGGCTCAGGGGAAAAGGCCGCCAAGAAGTAATTCGGCAGCCCGGCTTTGTTTCAGAACAGGCGGAGACCTCGGTGTCTCCGCCTTTTTTTGTGGGGTGCGCCCGGCAGGACGCAGCCTCCGTCATTTCGACAGGTCATCTTCGTCGTGGACAGGCACAGGCAAGGGAAGGGGGACGCGGATCATTGAAAATGAGGAGCTTGGTCCGCATCCCAGCCAAGGCGATTCGGGTAAAATCTGTTTCGAATGAGGCAATTTTACGAGGCCTACCACGATCATGAAATTGTGTCAGCACTGCTGACACAATTGTCTTGGACCCATCACCTCATCATTCTCGGTCAGGCCAAGCTGCCCGAAGAGCGGGAGTTCTACATGCGGATGACCATACGTGAGAAATGGTCCAGCCGCGAGCTGGAGCGCCAGTTCCGCACCGCCCTTTTTGCGCGTGTGGTGCTCTCTCCGCCAAAAGTCTCAGCACTGCTGAGAGAATTGCAACCCGATGCCTCAGCCGTCTTCAGGGACAGCTACGTTTTGGAGTTCCTCGGCCTGCCGGAAGGTCACTCCGAGTCTGATCTGCATCGCGGCCTGCTGGCAAAGCTGCGCAACTTCATCAGCGAACTCGGCAGCGACTTTTGCTTCGTCGGCTCTGAAGTCCCGCTTCAGGTGGGCAAGCGAGACTTCGCCCTCGATCTGCTCTTCTTCCATCGTGGCATGAACTGCCTCGTCGCGCTGGAACTCAAGATCGAGCGCTTCGAGCCCGAGCACCTCGGGAAGCTAGGCTTCTACCTGGAGGCCCTGGACCGGGACGTGAAGAAGCCGCATGAGAATCCCTCCATCGGCGTCCTGCTCTGTGCCTCGAAGGACAGCGAAGTTGTCGAATATGCCCTCAGCCGCTCCCTCTCCCCCGCGCTCATCGCCGAATACCAGACCCAGCTCCCCGACCGCGCCCTGCTCCAGCGCAAGCTGCACGAGTTTTATCAGCAGCTCGCCGGCCCGGCTGAGGCAGCCCCGGCCAAACCCAAATCACGCGTCAAACGCTGATCCCCTTCGTCATTGATTCACTTCGTTCACCCTCCGGGCTCGCTTTGCTTGTCTGTCTCGCTTCGCTCGGCTCTGATTTCGTCATTTTCCCTTCACGCTTTCCCCCAGCTCCGCCGCAAAGTCCACGACTTCTGGTCCCTGTTCTGGTCCTCCGGACTCTCCAATCCCCTCGTCGCCATCGAGCAGATCACTTACCTCCTCTTCATCCGCCAGTTAGCGAAGCTGGATGGCTAGCGTATGAAACAGGGGAAGCCGAAGCGACGAACACATGAATGCGAAAACTTTGTCAGCCAGTTGCAGCCTGACCCGCCGCTACAACGTGCGGCATCGGAAATGGGGGCGGCTTTTTGGCGACCGCTACAATGCGGTGATCGTGGAAGGCGAGACCCACAGGGAACTGAAATCCTAATGAAAAACTTCGTTCGAGTAATTTCATCACGGTTTTTTCTGCTTGGCGGAGCTATCAGTTTTATTTTGTTAGGTAGTGGTTCCGTTCTTATCACTGGATGCCTGATTGCATTGATCGTCGAGATTGTTCAGTTTTGGCAACAAGATAGACGCATTGCGGGCGGACTCGTCTTTGCGGCAGTTGGCATTTTAGAGATGGCTCTGGTGGAAGCGATTCTGGCAATTTACTTTCAGGCAAATTGGGCGTTTTGGTGTGTTCTGCTGACTTGGATTTTATCTTGCTGGTTGCTTCCAAACTGTATGAAACCAGCAACTAAGATGACACCCGGCAAAACCACCAATCCCCCATCCGTTGGCTGAGCTTGGCAGTCATCGGCAAGACCGATGACTCATGACGCGGCAGCCAACCGGCTTGCGATGAAGATTTGCTCGTCGCGAAGCCCCTTGACTCCGTGCCACACCGAAAACGGGGTCAGGCGACATGAAGCATGGAAAATCAAGGGATTCAGCATCATTCCCTTGGGGAGCTTGTCCGTCTGGAGGGAAAGGACGACCTCCCGGTTGTTCCCGAAGTTCACGAACGGTGGAAGCTCTTCTGGAATGGGACGGCTTCATGCTGTCGCATCGTTCCGATCCTTCGGTTCATTCGGCATTCGGGAAACGCGAGGCCTTGGAAACAAGCCTGCCATTGATTCTCAGTGGCTTGCAGAGAATTTGGCGACCCCTACGAGAATCGAACTCGTGTCGCATCCGTGAAAGGGATGTGTCCTAACCGCTAGACGAAGGGGTCATGCTCTGTTTGAGCGGGCAGGGAGAATGTCGCTAAAATCCATTTCTGCAAGGGAAAAAATGTCTGGGTGGGCAGGAATCTCGATTTTGTCCCCGCAAAGGGTCGCGAGCCATGCTTGCCGTGGGCTTGGCGACCCGGGTATTTTGCGGCAAAGAACACTCCCTCATGAGCATCTCCATCGACGAACTCCAGGCCTCGCTGCAGGCCGTGCAGGAAGAGCTGCGGCTGGTCCGCGAACGTCTGCGGCAGCTGGAGCAGGCCGTGTCCGTGCAGACGGATGACCAGGGGCTTCCGCGGGTGCGGCTGCAATGCACGGAGCTGGTGGTCCGCCCTGCCTCGGAGCCGGGCGGGGTTTCCCTTCGTCTGGGCAGCTCCCAGGAGGGTGGTTTTTTGCATCTTCACCGGCCCGGCGACCCCCAGGTGGCCGGGGAGCTGAGCATGGATGAGGAAGGCGGGCCGCAGCTGCTGTTCCGAGGTCGCGACCAGGAGCCTCGGCTTGGATTCTTCATGCGCGAGGACTGCGGGTTTCTGGTGGCGCATGGACCAGAAGGCCGTCCGGGTGTTCTGGTCCGCGCACAGCCCCGGGGGGGCTCGGTGGCGGTGCTGCAGCAGGATGGGCGATCCCGCGGTGTGTTGATTCATGAGGACGGCCAGGTTCACGAAGACGGCACGGTCACGCCACCGGGCACCGAGCTGGTCCTCTCAGACGACAACCTGCACACGCTGGCCAAGATCGGGGCGGACGCGGAGGGTGGCATGCTGACCCTGGGGCCGCCGGGACAGCCGGACGCGCTTGCGATGGTGGCCCGGGGTGACGGCCCGGCGCTCATGCTGCACAGCCCCTCCGAACTGCAAAGCATCTCGATGATGGCGCTCGAGGGCTCGGCGCAGATCAGCGTGCATGAGGGGAAAACACCGGGCACGGGCTTTGAAGCCTGCCTGTCCTCCGGGGATGAAGGCAGCGGCATTTCTCTGCGCGGCGAAAATTCAGAAAAGGCCGTCGACATCTCGTCGCTCGACGTGGCCAGCAGCATCACCCTGCATGATGCCGAAGGGGAGGTGCGGGTCATGCTTGCCCATCACCATGGCAGTCACTCCGCCCTGACGCTCCAGTCCATGGGCGAGGAGGACGGCTTCAGGGTCATCGCCAGCGCCGAGGTTTCGTCCTTGGAGCTGATCTCGCCGGAGAATCCCGAAACGAAGCTGCTGTCCGCCGTCACGGCGGAAAAGCCGGTGGTGGTTTTGCAGAAGCAGCAGCGGCCCCTGCTGATGTTTGGCGAGGGCGAGCAAGGCGGGGTCTTCTGCGCCTACGGCAGCGCCTCGGCGCAGGCGGGCATCGCCGCCTTGTCCGGCGGGCCGCTGGCCGGTTCGGTGCTGCTCTCCTCCGCGGATGGAACGCCGCTGTTGAGCCTCGACGCCACCGATCATGGCGGACGTCTGCTCATCAACAACGACCTGGGTTTTCAACGGGTGGCCCTGGGCGTGCACCAGGAGTCGGGTGGCCTGCATCTGAACAACACGGGCAGCGTGGGCGTGCAGGCCGTGGCCACGGCGGAGGGCGGTCGTGTCATTGTCAATGACCCCGAGGGTGGCGTCATGGCATCGTTGCCGGATGACCTGGGCGATGGTCCTGCGGGTTGGGGGCAACCACCGGAACGCCTGTAACCCGACAGAAGATCATGCTCTCACGCCTCTGCCTCGTCCTTCTTGCCTGCGGCTGCGGCCTGGCTGCCGCTCAGGACGTGCTCACCCGGGCCGTTGACATCCGCATGCTGCCCTATGAGCGCAGCCTGGAAAAGCTGCCGGTCGAGCTGACGGCCACGGTGGGTTTTGTTGAAAGCGGCGGCACGGCTTTTGTCCAGGATGAGACCTCCGGTACGCATCTGCATTTCAAGCCGCCCCGTGAAGGACTCAGGGCAGGGGACATCATCCGGGTGAAGGGCACCACCACCGCCGGTCTTTATTTCCCTGGCGTCGATGTGCTCGAAATGGAGAGAATTGGCCATGAGCCGCCGCCGCCGGGTTTCAAGGCCGCTTACGATGACCTGGCCTCGGGCCGTTATCATTACCAGCGCGTCCTGGTTGAAGGCGTGGGCCGCACGCTGTCGCCTCTCGATGAAAACCGCTCGCTGCTGCGCCTGGCGATGGGGGATCGGGTGATCGAGGTGCGTGTCGATGCACCTCTGGATTCGGCTCCTTCAATCCTTGATGCGGGCTTGCAGATCACCGCTCTCGCTGCTGGTGGCATCAACGATCGCAGGCAGCTGGTGTTCCCCTACCTGCGGGTGACGGACTGGAGTGATGTGCGTGTGGTGCGCGCGGCACGCCCGGCCGATCAGCTGCCGGTCACCTCGGTCGCCACTCTGCTGCGTTTTGGCGCGGCCGACGCCTCCCATCACCGGGTGCGTGTCCAGGGCACGGTCCTGGCCTCGTTTGCGGATGGCCGGGTCTATCTGCGTGACTCCCAGCCTGCAACGCTGACGGAGGAGGCGCTCAAGGCCGTGCCCGTGAGGCCGCCCCAGTCACCTTCCATCGCCGTTCGTCTCACCTCGCCCGTCAACCTGACGCCGGGCCATCAGGCGGACATCACCGGTTTCCCGGTCATGGCGGGTTTCAGCGCCTCCCTGGCCGACGCTCAGGTGCTGGCCACGACTCCCGGTCCTGCCCCCGCCGTGGCGGAGGTCAGCCTGGCGGGTTTTCAGGATGGTTCTCATGATGCCGACCTGATCCGGCTGAACACGCCGGCCGTGCTCGATGATTTCTTCCGCACCGCGGACGGTCATGAGCTGCGGTTTTCGGTCGCCGGCAATCCCCTGCGCGCCTTTCTGCTGGGCGGGGACGGTCTGGAGATCGAACTGGGGTCGTCCTGCCTGCTCACCGGCGTCTGCCTGGTCGAGTCCTCCAAGGACCGAGGCTTTCGTTCCCAGCCTGAACGCGCCTCGCTGCTGCTGCGTGATCGCGAGGACATCCGCATTCTTGGTTCGGCGCCCTTCTGGAACGCCCGCAGGCTGGTGGTCGCCGTCGCCGTGCTCGCCGGCATCATCCTGGTGACGCTCGTCTGGATCACCCAGCAGCGACGCCAGATCGCCCGTCTCCAGTCCAGGATCATCCATCAGGCCACGCTCGATGAACGTCAGCGCATCGCCCGAGAGTTTCATGACACGCTTGAGCAGGAGCTGGCCGGCCTTTCCCTGCGCCTCGATGCCGCCGCCACGCGTCCGCTGGAAGACAAGGCGCGTGTACTTCTCGATACTTCACGCAGCCTGGTCTCGCGCATTCAAGGCGAGGCGCGCAATCTCGTCTCCGACCTTCGCGACACCAGCTTCCCCACCACGCTTCCGGAGGCTCTTGAGGTGCTGGCCGGACGTGCGCGCGAGCATTTTCAAAAGGTCACGCTGGAGGTGATGCCGCCGCCCATGCCGCTGCCGCCCCATCTGGTTCACCATCTGCGCATGATCGCCCAGGAAGCCATCACCAACGCCATCAAGCACGCGCAGGCCTGCTCGCTCACGCTCAGCGCGGCCTTTGACGATCGTCAGCTCATCCTGCGCGTGAAGGACGATGGCCGGGGCTTCGCCGCCTCGGATGCAACCCACGGTCTGCCTGGACATTTCGGCTGCGTCGGCATCCGCGAACGCTGCCGCAAGATCGGCGCCGAGGTGGAATGGCAAAGTTCCCCGGGCAAGGGCGCCTGCATCGTGGTAAAACTGCCGCTCCAATCCGTGAAAGCCTGACCGCCGTGCCGCCTCCCGCCATCCAGATCCTGCTCATCGACGATCACTTCGTGGTCCGCAGCGGACTGGTCGCCTCCCTCGAACTCGAGGATGACTTGAAGGTGGTGGGTGAGGCGGACCGGGGAGAGGAGGCGGTCGCACTTTTCGACAGCCGGCAGCCGGACATCGTGCTGATGGATCTCCAGCTGCCCGGCATCAGCGGCATCGAGGCCACCGCCGGGCTTCTCAAAAAGCACCCCGATGCGCATGTGCTGATCTTTTCCACCTTCGCACGCGACGAGGAAATCCAGGCCGCGCTGCGTGCCGGAGCCCTGGGTTACCTGCAGAAATGCTCGTCGCGAGATGACCTGCTCGCCGCCATCCGCACGGTGGCGCGTGGCGGTCAAAGCCTGCCGCCCGCCATCGCCCAGCGCCTCAGGAGCCTGCAGGCCGAACCCGAGATCACACCGCGTGAACGCGAGATCCTGGCGCTGGTCGCCCAGGGCAACTCCAACAAGGCCATCGCCGCCGGCCTGGGCATCTCCGAGGACACCGTCAAGCAGCACGTCAGCCGCATCCTGACCAAGCTCAAGGTGAACGACCGTGCCCAGGCGACCGCGGAGGCCATCCGACGCGGCCTGGTCCGCCTGTAAGCGGATCAGCCAGTCCTTTGTCCGAAAACACCATGGAGCCCGGGAATGACCCCTCTCAAAATAAACGTATTCCTTGTTACGCGCCGCCCGTGCTCACCCCCGCCATGATCCGTCCCGCCCTGTTGCTTGCCACCCTTGCCGCCTCCGTTGCCTCCGCCGCCGAGGAAAGGCTGAGCTTCAACCGCGACATCCGTCCGATCCTCTCCGAAAACTGCTTCGCCTGCCACGGCTTTGATTCCAAGCACCGTGAGGCCGAGCTGCGGCTCGACACGCCGGAAGGCGCCTACACGGCCAAGGATGGCGCCTTCCCCATCAAGCCGGGAGATCTGGCGAAGAGCGAGGTCTGGCAGCGCATCATCACCCCGGATGAGGATGATCTGATGCCGCCGCCGAAGTCGCACAAAAAGCTGACGGCGGCTCAGAAGGACACGATCCGGCGCTGGATCGAACAGGGGGCCTCCTACCAGAAGCACTGGGCGTTTGAGAGGCCGGTTGAGGGTTCCAAGTTTCAAGTTTCAGGTTCCAAGCAGGAGAACTTGAAACCTGAAGCTCCGATCGACGCCCTCCTCCAAGAGCGGCTTGCGAAGGACAAGCTCGCCTTCGCTGGTGAGGCGGACCGTGAGACGCTCATCCGCCGCGTGTACTTCACCCTCACCGGCCTGCCGCCCTCGCTGGCGGAGATCGATGCCTTCCTCAGGGACGGCAACTACGAGGCGATGGTGGACCGCTGCCTGAAGTCGCCGCGCTTTGGCGAGGAGATGGCCCGTCACTGGCTCGACGTCGCACGCTATGCCGACACGCACGGCCTGCATCTCGACAACGAGCGGAACATGTGGGCCTACCGCGACTGGGTGGTGCGCGCCTTCAATGACAACCTGCCCTTCGACCAGTTCACCGTCTGGCAGATCGCGGGTGACCAGCTGCCGAACGCCACACGCGACCAGCTCATCGCCACCGGCTTCTCGCGCTGCAACGTGACCACCAGCGAAGGCGGTGCGATCGACGAGGAATACCGCCATCTCTACGCCGTGGACCGCGCGGCCACGCTGACCACCGCCTGGCTCGGCCTCACCGGTGGCTGCGCGCAGTGCCATGATCACAAGTACGATCCGCTGACCATGGCGGAGTTCTACTCGCTCTACGCATTCTTCTTCAGCAGTGCCGATCCGCCGATGGACAAGAACATCAACACCACCGAGCCCTATCTGCGCCTGCCGACGCCGGAGCAGCAGAAGGCGCTCGAAAATGCCATCGCGGCCGAAAACGCCACTCTAAAGGCTCTCGACGAAATCGCCACCAAGGCGGTCTTTGCTGAAAAAACCGGCGCGAAGTCCGGCACGATCACACAGGTGCTCTTCGATGATGTGTTCGCCTATGCCGCCGAAACGAAGAACACCACGCGCAACGCCAGCAGCTGGCTGAACAAGCCTGACTTTGGGGCGAAGTCCGGCCAGCGCGTGATGCAGCTCAGCAACGGCCAGTTCAGCGAGGAAAACATCACGCCCACGCTCATGCCGGTGGTGATCGGTGACGCGCCGCGCTTCAGTCTGTGGGTGCGGCTCGATCCGCTGAACACGCCGCGCGCCATCAGCGTCGAGCTGAACAACAAACGCGTCGTCTGGGGCGATGCCGGCGTCTTCACCGGCACTGCTTACGCACAGGAGGGCGATGTCGCCGCCGGTCCGCTGCCCAAACGCGGTGAGTGGACGCAGCTGAGCTTCGATCCGGCTGTGGTGCTCGGCTTCAAGGCGGGCACGCGCATCAACGTTGTCAGTGTGCAGCAGTTCGGCGGCACCGCGGTCTTTGATCGCTGCGAGATCACTGGCAAGTTCGCGCCCGACAAGCACGCGCTGACGTCCTTTGCCACCTGGTGGAAGCAAGCCGCCGGAAAGAAGAATCCGCCCGAACTGCCCGCCGTGCTCGCCAAAACCCTCGCCACTGCACCAGACAAGGTCACCGATGCGAAGCAGCGCGAGGCTTTGCTGCACTTCTATCTCGCCCGCATCGCGCAGCCGGTGAATGACGACATCGCGAAACGCCGCCTTGCCTGGGACAAGGCCCGTGCAGCGCGTTCGGCCGCCGACCTTTCCATTGCCGGCACCTTCATCTTCCGCGATGCCGAGACGCCGCGTGACACCTTCATCGCCATGCGCGGTGCCTACAACAAACTCGGTGACAAGGTCGAGCCCACCACGCCCGCCGCCTTTCATCCGCTGAAGAAATCCGGTGCTCGTGCCACGCGACTCGATCTCGCGCAGTGGCTCGTGGCTCCCGAGAACCCGATGACGGCCCGCGTGACCGTGAATCGCTTCTGGCAGCAGGTGTTCGGCATCGGCCTCGTGAAGACCAGTCATGATTTTGGATCCCAGGGTGAGCCGCCGAGCCATCCCGAGCTCCTGGATCAGCTCGCGGTCAGTTTTCAAAAAAGCGGATGGAACGTGAAGCAGCTCATCAAGCAGCTTGTCATGACCAAGGCCTTCCGGCAGGCCTCGCCAGTGGAGTCGCATCTGCTCAGCCTTGATCCTGACAACCGACTCCTCGCCCGCGGCCCCCGCGTGCGCCTTGATGCCGAGCAGATCCGTGACAACGCGCTTTTCGTCAGCGGCCTGATCAACCTCGACATGGGCGGTCGCGGCGTGCGCCCCTACCAGCCGCCCAACATCTGGGAGCCCGTGGGCTATGGCGACAGCAACACACGCTACTACCTCCAGGATCACGGCTCCGCGCTCTACCGCCGCAGCCTCTACTGCTTCCTCAAGCGCACCGCGCCGCCGCCCTTCATGAGCAACTTCGACGCGCCCAACCGCGAGCAGAGCTGCACCCGCCGCGAACGCAGCAACACGCCGCTCCAGGCCCTCCAGCTCTTGAACGACGTCCAGCACTTCGAGGCCGCCAGGGCCCTCGCCGAACGCGTGCTCGCCGAAGCCGGCTCCGAAGATGAAAAACGCCTCCACTGGCTCTTCCGCAGCGTCTTGAGCCGCAAGCCCGACGCGAAGGAACTTTCCATGCTCACCGCCGCGTTGGCCAAACAACGCGAGCTCTATCAAAAAGACCCCAAAGCCGCCGAGAAGGCCCTGCATGTCGGTGAATCGACGCCGAAGAAGGTCGCCACACCCACCGAAACCGCCGCCTGGACCTTGATCGCGAACCTGGTGCTGAATCTTGATGAAACGGTCACGCGGAATTGAAGAAGCTGTTTCAAGTTCCAGGTTTCAAGTGTCAGAAACCTGGAGCTAAAACCATCCTCCCATGAACAAAACCGTCACTCAGTTTGAAGAATTGAAGTCCTGGCAGCATGGCCGTGAGCTGGCGAGCTTCATTTATCGGGCGACCAACACTGGGGCTTTTGCGAGGGATTATGCGATGCGGGATCAGATTCGACGTGCGGTGATTTCGATCACTTCCAACATTGCTGAAGGCTTTGAGCGAGATGGACGCCAGGAGTTCATCCAGTTCCTGTCGATTGCCAAAGGTTCATGCGGTGAGGTTCGTTCCCAGCTCTATTTGGCCCAGGATCAGGGCTATGTTGAAACCCGAGAAGCGAATCAACTCCGAAACCTGGCTTGCTCCATCAGTCGCCTCATTGCTGGATTGATGACTTATCTTCGCCGCACCGAGCTTCGAGGCAGCAAATACTCCTCCGTTGTTCGCGAAGCTCCCGATTCAGCCAACGAGGACACCTGGACAATCCACCCGGAAGAACTCGCTGATGACGAAGCCAAAGCCCTCGCCGCCTCAAAGGGCTCCACTTGAAACCTGAAACTAGAAACCATGTCCCCCCTCTTCGAATCCAACCTTCTCCAAACCCGTCGTCAGTTCTTCGGGCACAGCGGTCTGCGGCTCGGCGGTCTCGGGTTGACCTATGCCATGGGCGCGGACGCTTTCGCGGCACCGAAATCGCAGGTTCACGAGCCCTTGCCGGGACTGCCGCACTTCGCGGCCAAGGCGAAGGCGGTCATCTACCTGCACATGAACGGCGGGCCTTCACAGCTCGACACCTGGGATTACAAGCCGGGCCTGCAGCAGTGGTATGACAAGGATCTGCCGCCGAGCGTGCAGGGCGGTCAGCGGCTCACCGGCATGACCAGCAAGCAGGCGCGTTTTCCGGTTGCACCGAGCCTCTTCAAGTTTGCGCAGCATGGCCAGTGCGGCCGCTGGGTGAGCGAGCTGCTGCCGCACACCGCGAAGCACGTCGATGACATCGCCCTGATCAAGACGGTGCACACGAACGCGATCAACCACGACCCGGCCTGCACCTTTGTGATGACCGGACGCGAGGTGCCGGGCTTTGCGAGCCTCGGCTCCTGGCTGGCCTATGGCCTCGGCAGCGAGAGCAACGACCTGCCGGCCTTTGTCGTGCTGACGCCCACCTGGAGCGCGAAGGCGATGGCGCAGGCGCTTTTCACCCGCATGTGGAGCAGCGGCTTCCTGCCAAGCAAATACAGCGGTGTGGCGCTGCGCGCCGTCGGTGATCCCGTGCTTTACATCCAGAACCCGGACGGCGTCTCCTCTGCGAACCGACGTGCGATGCTCGACACGCTCTCGCAGATGAACGCGCACAGCTTTGAGAAGTTCGGCGATCCGGAAATCCAGTCACGCATCTCGCAGTATGAGATGGCCTTCCGCATGCAGACCAGCGTGCCGGAGCTGGTTGATCTGAAGCAGGAAAGCCAGGCCACGCTCGACATGTACGGTCCGGAAGTGCTCAAGCCGGGCACCTTTGCCGCCAGCGCACTCCTTGCGCGGCGGTTGGTGGAGCGCGGCGTGCGTGTCGTTCAGGTCCTGCATCGTGGCTGGGACCAGCACGGCAACCTGCCGAGCGACATCCGCCTCCAGTGCCGCGACACCGACCAGCCCGTCGGCGCCCTTCTGGCCGACCTGAAGCAGCGCGGCCTGCTCGACAGCACGCTCGTCATCTGGGGCGGTGAGTTCGGCCGCACGGTCTATTCGCAGGGCGGACTCACGCAGACCAACTACGGTCGCGACCACCACCCGCGAAACTTCTGCATGTGGATGGCCGGCGGCGGCGTCAAAGGCGGTGTGAGCTACGGTGAGAGCGATGACTTCAGCTACAATGTCGCCACTGATCCCGCGCATCTGAACGACATCAATGCCACGATCCTCAATCAGTGCGGCATTGATCACGAGCGCCTCAGCTACAAGTTCCAGGGTCTCGATGCCCGCCTCACCGGTGTGCTGCCGCAACATCCGATCCAGGAGATCATCGCCTGATTCATGAACCTGCCATCAACCATTGAGGAGCTTGAGGAAATCCTCAGTCGTCCAACGCCCGGCGTCCTGGAAGCGCTCGCCTCGATCGAGGGGGATGTGATGATCCTCGGTGCTGGCGGCAAGATGGGGCCGACCCTGGCCCGCATGGTCCGGCGCGGTCTGGATGGCATCGGTCAGCCGCAGCGTCGGGTCATCGCGGTGTCGCGCTTTTCCTCGGCGGCCGCCGCTGAAAGCCTGCGCGCCCACGGTGTGGAGACCCTTTCCTGCGACCTCATGGATCGCGAGGCGGTGAATGCGCTGCCCTTCTGCCCGAACCTCATCTACATGGCCGGCCAGAAGTTCGGCACTGCGGACTCCCCGGAGCTCACCTGGGTGATGAACGTCCATGTGCCCGCCCTGGTGGCCGAGCGTTTTGCGGGGGCGCGCAGCGTCGTCTTCTCCACCGGCTGCGTCTATCCGCTCATGCCTGCGGACGGACGCGGCGCGCTTGAGGATGATCCGCTGACCCCGCCCGGTGAATACGCGAACTCCTGTGTCGGACGCGAACGTGTCTTCAGCCACTTTGCCATGAGGCAGGGCACGCCTGCGCTGATGTTCCGGCTTTGTTATGCCATCGACCTCCGTTACGGCGTGCTGATGGATGTTGCCCAGAAGGTCGCCGCCGGCCTGCCCGTGGATGTGTCCATGGGCTGGGCCAACGTGATCTGGCAGGGCGACGCCAGCGCCCGCGCGATCCAGTGCCTGACCCGTGTCTCCAATCCTCCTGCAGCCCTCAACGTCACCGGTCTGGAGCGCGTTTCCATCCGCGATCTTGCCACACGTTTCGCTGAACGGCTGGGCAGGCCTGCCGTCATCACTGGCGAGGAGGGCCGCCTGGCCTGGATCTGGGACGCCTCGCGATCCTATGATTGGTTCGGCCCGCCCACGGTGTCCCTCGATGAGATGATGGACGCCACCGTCCACTGGCTGCGTATCGGTGGAGGCACGCTTGGCAAACCCACTCACTTCGAAGTTCAAGATGGCCAGTTTTGATTTCCTTCCCGTGCTTCGACAAGGTGTCGCCATTCCCGCGCACCCGCTGGCATTAAACGCGTCGAGAAAGCTCGACGAGCGGCGGCAGCGCGCCCTGAGCCGCTACTACATCGCCGCAGGCGCCGGAGGGCTGGCCGTGGGCGTGCACACCACGCAGTTCGCCATCCGTGACCCCCGTGTGGGACTGTTTGAGCCGGTGCTCAGCCTGGCCGCCGAGGAAATGGACCGTGCTGACAGATCCCTCGTCCGAATTGCGGGCATCTGCGGTGACACGCGGCAGGCCGTGGCCGAGGCGGCGTTGATCCGAAGGCTAGGCTACCATGCCGGACTGCTCAGCCTCGGTGCCATGCGCGATGCGGACGAAGAGGTTCTCATCGGGCATTGCCGGGCCGTGGCGGAGGTGACACCCGTCGTCGGCTTCTACCTTCAGCCGAGCGTCGGCGGCCGCGTGCTGCCCCATTCATTCTGGCGTCGCTTCGCGGAGATCCCAAATGTCGTCGCCATCAAGATCGCGCCCTTCAACCGCTACCAGACCCAGGACGTGGTGCGGGCGGTGATCGAGGCCGGCCGCGATGACATCGCGCTCTACACGGGCAATGACGACAGCATCGTCACCGACTTTTTGACACCCTTCCGGTTCGGGGATGTGGAAAGGCGCATCGTCGGAGGCCTGCTCGGCCACTGGTCGGTCTGGACGCGGCCTGCCGTGGAACTGCTGGAACGCTGCCGCAGGGCGGACGCCACGCCTGAGCTCATGCGCCTGGGGGTCGATGTCACGGATTGCAACGCCGCCTTCTTTGACGCGGCGAACGGCTTCCGGGGCTGCATCGCCGGTCTGCATGAGGTGCTGCGCCGCCAGGGGCTTCTCGAAGGTCTCTGGTGCCTGGATGAAAACGAGGGCCCCGGCCCGGGCCAGCTTGCCGAGATCGAGCGTGTCTGCCGGACGTATCCGCATCTGAACGATGACGAGTTCGTCGCGCGTAACCTGGATGCCTGGCTTCACTGAAGCCCGTCCATCCCATGGTTCGCTCCGTCCTCCCGCCCTCCCTGGTCATCCTTCTGGCCAGTCTGACACCTCTTCATTCAGCGGAGAAGGGTTTGATGTCCGTTCCTGAAAAAGGCTCGGTGCAGGGCCGTCTTCCCGCCGTGCCGCCGACACCGCCGGACCAGGCGGCGGCCAAGTTCCGCGTGCTTCACGGGTTCCGCATGGACCTGCTCGCCGCCGAGCCGCTGGTGGCCAGCCCCGTGGCGATGACCTATGACGAAAACGGACGCGCCTATGTCTGCGAGATGCGCGACTATCCCTACACGGACAAGGCGAACCACAAGCCGAGCCAGGAGAATCCAACCGACCAGCCCATCGGCCGGGTGCGCCTGCTGGAAGACTCCGACGGCGACGGTGACTTCGACAAGTCCACGGTTTTCGCCGAGGGCCTTTCCTGGCCCACAGGACTCGCCTGCTGGAAGGGCGGGGTCTTTGTCGCCGCAACGCCGGACCTCTGGTACTTCAAGGACACGGACGGTGATGGCCGTGCGGATGAGCGAAAAAAAGTGTTCTCCGGCTTCCGCAAGCTGAACGTGCAGGCGGTGATGAACAACCTGGTCTGGGGCCTGGACAACCGGATTCATGGCGCCGGCGGAAGCAATGGTGGCAAGATTGTCGCCGATGCCCGGTCCGAGGAGGCTGCGACGACGCTGGCACGTGCCGACTTCCGCTTTGACGCCCGCGAGCCGAGGCTTGAGCTGATGTCCGGCGGGGCCCGCTTCGGCGGCTCCTTCGACGACTGGGGCAACCGCTTCCTCTGCAACATCCGCAACCCGGCCCAGCACATCGTCCTGGCATCCCGCTACCTGGCCCGCAACCGCTGGCTGGTCGCTCCTGCGGCGCTGAATGACATGGCCGAGTCAGGCGACCAGCTGCCGGTGCATTCGATCTCGCCCCCGGAGCCCTGGCGCGTCATCCGCGCGAAACGCTGGGCGGGTGAGCGGGACATCGTCATGCCGCGCAGCGAGCTGGTCGGCGCGGGCGTCGTCACCTCGGCCAGCGGCGTGACGAGCTACCGCGGCACGGCCTATCCAAAAGAATTTCAAGACAATGTCTTTGTCTGCGAATGCGCCGGCAACCTCTTTTACCGTCTGAAGCTGACACCCGACGGCGTGACCTTCAAGGCGGCGCGGGCCGACGGTGATGCGGAGATCGTGGCCTCGACCGACAACTGGTTCCGGCCCGTGAATTTCGTCAACGCCCCCGACGGCACGCTGCACATCCTCGACATGTATCGCGAGAACATCGAGCACCCCTGGAGCATTCCGGAGGACATTCATGCCGCCGTCGACCTGGAGGCAGGCCGTGACATGGGCCGCGTCTGGCGGCTCACCCCGCCGGGCTTCAAGGCTGGGCCGGCTCCGAGGCTCGGTCGTGCGACCAGCGCCGCACTTGTCGCCGAACTGGAGAACCGGAACTCCTGGTGGCGTGAAACCGCGCAGCGCCTGCTTTTCGAACGCCAGGACAGAAGCATTGTTCCTGCGTTGCAGGAGCTTGTCCTGAAGGGCCGCTTCCCCCAGGCAAGGCTGCATGCGCTCTGGACGCTGGAAGGCCTGGGCTCACTGGAGGACCGGGATGTGCGCGCAGCCCTGAAGGACAGTTCGGCGGGAGTTCGTGAACATGCCGTCAGGCTGTCGGAAACACGCCCGGCGTTGGTGGACGCCGTCCTGGCCCTGGCGGATGACCTGGAACCGCGGGTTCGGTTTCAAGCCGCCTTCACGCTGGGTGAGTTCAAGGATGATCGCACCCTGGAGGCGCTGAGGCGCATTGCCAGGCGCGATCATGCCGATCCCTGGATCCGCGCCGCCATCCTGAGTTCCACGGCAGAAACCGGAGGCCGGCTGCTTGCACGGTTGCTGGAGGACAAGGCTTTCGCTGAGCAGGGCGCGGAAATCATCCGTGAGATGAGCCAGATGGTGGGCAACCGGGGCAGGCTTGAGGAGATCCAGGGTGTCATCAGCGCCCTTGCCGCTTCGAACCCGGGGGGCGCGGCCTCGGACAGCGTGCTGACAGGAATCGGCGCGGGGCTGAAGCGCGGCGGAAGGAGCCTGAGAGGCTCCGGCCTGACCGGTGCTGCCGCAAAGTTTGTTGGCGATGCCCTGGACCGGGCGCTGCGCACGGCCGGTGATTCTGCGCTGACGGGTGAAGCCAGGATCGCGTCGATCCAGCTCATGAGCCTGGATGATTTCGACAAGGTCAGGGATGCGCTCACGAGCCTTCAGGACGGGCGTGAGCCTCAGGACATTCAGCTGGCGGCCATCCGGGCGCTTGGCGGCTTCACCACGGGCGAGGCCACACCCCTGTTGCTGGCCGGATGGAAGAACCAGACGCCGGCCGTGCGGGCGGAGGTGATCGCCGCCATGCTTGCCGTCCGCGCCCGTGCGCTGCCGTTGATGCAGGCTGTTGAATCCGGCCTCGTGCCCGCCAGCCAGATCCCGTTCGCCAGTCGTCGGCTGCTTGGACTCAGCAGCGACGCCGAGGTCCGGCGGCTTGCCGAGAAACACTTCAGCGCCTCCGCCCCCGGACCGCGCAGGGAGGTCATCGCGAAATACGCGCCTGTGCTGGAGAACAAGGGCGATCCTGCCCGTGGCCGCAAGGTGTTCGAGACCGCCTGCATCGCCTGTCACAAGGCGGGGGACATCGGTGTGCAGGACATCGGCCCCAATCTGGCCAACATCCGTGCCTGGAACCCTGAGCAGGTGCTCATCAACATCCTGGATCCGAACAGGGAGGTCGTACCCAGCTTCCTGGCCTACACGATCGAAACCAAGGGCGGGGGCAGCCTCTATGGCATGATCGCCGAGGAGGGATCCGCCGGCCTGACGATCCGAAGGCCGGATGGCGTGCGCGAGACCGTGCTGCGGCAGGACATCGCGAAGATCACCGGCTCCGGCCTGTCGCTGATGCCGGAAGGCCTTGAGGCTGTCATCACGCCCGAAGCCATGGCGGATCTCATCGCCTTCTTGCTCGCGCCGCCGGCGTCGCGGTGAAACCGGTCATCAACCCTGCTTCGATTTTCGGTGGCGCAGGGGTGTCGTGCCCGTCTGCTTTCGGAAGACATGGATGAAATACTTCGGCTCCTCGTAGCCGATTCGCGTGCTGATCTCCCCGATGCTGAGGTCCGTGTCCTCCAGCAACTCCTTCGCCCGAGCGATGCGCAGCCGCATCAGCTCCTGCTTGGGTGATCGGCCGAGCTGTTGACGAAACCTTCGATAGGCCGCGCTCCGGCTCAGCGGCACGTCGCGCAGCACCTCATCGACGCTCAGCGCCGAACAGGCGCCGTCCCGGATCCGTCGCGCGGTGCTGGCGACATGGCGGTCCTCGACGGCGATGATGCTGGTGGACTGTCTTTCGATGATGCGTCGCGGCGGGAAGAAACGTGGCTGGCATGACGGCTTTCGTCCGCGCATCATCTGGTCCAGAAGAGCTGCCGCCTCATGGCCGATCTGCTCGGGGTCCACGTCAATGCTGCTCATCGGCGGGGTGGTCAGATGGCAGAGGAACTCGTCATTGTCGACGCCAAGCACCGCGATCTCGTCCGGCACCGCGAATCCAGCGCGCAGGCAGGCGTCCAGCACCTGCTGCCCGCGGTCGTCGTGGCAGGTCATCAGGGCGCAGGGGCGGGGAAGTCTGGCCAGCCACCGGCTTAGATGTCGAAGCTCCTGTTCGGCGCCGCGCCTGGACTTTGGGTGCTGATAAATCTCGCAGCCGAAACCCCGTTCCTTCAGCTCGGCCGCGAAGCGGTCGGAACGCTCATCCTGGTAGACATGCTGGCCGTAGGGCGTGCCGCAGAAGGCGAAGTGACGGAAGCCGCGCTCCAGAAAGTGCTCCACCGCCAGGCGCACGACGAGCCGGTTGTCGATGCCGACGATGGGCAGGTTGAGCCCGGGCAGGGAGGCTCGCAGGTCGATCAGCGGCAGCTTCAGGCGCATCAACGCCGAGGCCGTGGCCATGTCGTTGATGCGCGCGATGATGCCGTCGCCCTTCCAGGTGTCCAGCCAGGCCGGTGGAGGCTCAGCCAGGCCGTGTGGCTGGAAGGTGATTGACCAGGGGCCGTGCTTGCGCTGGTAGCGAATGATGCCGCGCAGCAGGCCGCGTCCGTATTCACGGGAGGTTTCAACGAGGAGGGCGACTCGGGGCGTGGGCATGGTGGCTGGGAGGCTTACGCCTAAAAAGTGGTATTTTATTGGACGAAGTTGGAATGAAAACGGGAATGTAAGCCTGTATTCATGCGCCATGCCTGACTTGGAGGCCTTTGCAAAGCCCGGGTCAGGGTCGTTTTCCTCACGCCCTTTTTGCGGGGTCTCCTCCTTGTTGCCCAACCCGAACTGCTCCGTCATGACACCCTGCCTGTTCTCCATCAGTTATGCCGGTTTCTGGGGTCAGTCAGTCCTGAAACTCGCTGACTTCATCCCCCATGCGGCCCGGCTTGGCTACGAGTCGGTGATGATCGCTGGCAAGCGTCCGCATCTGTCGCCGCTGGACGCCGGAGAGCAGGTCGAAACCCTCCGGGCCGCCCTCGCCGCCGCGCGGATCCGCTGCGATGTGATCGGCGCGTACACGAATCTTGCCCAGCCTGCGGGGGTGGGCGGCGAGGTTCCGCAGATCGAGTTCCAGATCGCCTATGTCGAGTCGCTGGCCGGGATTGCCGCCCGGCTTGGCGCGCGAAGTGTGCGAATCTTCGGCGCCTACGAGATCGAAGGCCAGGACCCGCAAATGCAGTGGAACCGCTGTGTGAGCGCGGTTCGTGAGATGTGCGACCGCGCGGCTGCGCACGGCGTGACGATTGCGATCCAGAATCACCATGACGTCGGCCTGCACACGGAGGCCCTGCTGGAGATGCTGGCGGACATTGACCGGCCTAACTGCAAGCTTGGTTTTGACGCCTGGTCTCCCGCCCTGCGCGGGGAGGACCTTTACAAGTCCGCGCGGCTGGCGGCTCCGCACAGCGTCATCACGACCAACGCCGATTACATCAAGGTGCCCCGGCATCGTTACCGACCCGAGCTGGTGAACTATGAGCGGCAGTCGGTGGACTGGGTGCGCGCCGTGCCCTTCGGCACCGGGTTCATCGACTACGCCGCCTTCTTTCAAGGGCTGAAGGACGGCGGCTTTGACGGTGTCGCCACCTTTGAAATGTGCTCGCCCCTGCGCGGCGGCGGCACGCTTGCCAACCTGGACGCCTGCGCCACGACCTACCTCGACTGGATGAAAAACCGCCAGTTCATCGCCTGATCATGAGCAAACCCACCGACATTCGCATCACCGGCTGCCGCACCAGTCAGCAATACTTTGACTATCGCACGCCGATCAAGTTTGGCGGCGTGGCCGTGAGCTCCGTCGTCATTCTCGATGTCGAATGCGAGGTCGTCTCCAGGGACGGACGCGTGGCCAGAGGCTTTGGCTCCATGCCCCTTGCCAACACCTGGTCCTTCCCCTCTCGTGAGCTGAGCTTTGATCAGACGCAGAACGCCATGCGGGTTCTTGCGGAGCGCCTGGCCGGAGTTTTTCGGGGCCATGGCGAATGGGGGCATCCCGTCGAGCTGGGCCTGGAACTGGAAGACGCCTTTCTCAAGGCTGCCGAGGAGGTGAGCCGCGAGCTTCAGCTCGGGCAGCCCATCCCCAAGCTTTGCACACTCGTCTGTGGCAGCGCCTTTGACGCGGCCCTGCATGATGCGTTTGGCAAGATGCTTGGCCTGAACTGCTACCACACCTATTCCAGCGAGTTCGTGAACCGGGACCTGGGAACGTGGCTGGGGGCGGACTTTGCCGGTGAATATCCCGACGCCTACGTGCTTCGTGAACCGCAGCCGAGGATGCCGCTTTATCATCTGGTCGGCGCACTGGACCCGCTGGATGATGCCGAGCTGACGCAGCCCGTGGCAGATGGCCTTCCCGAGACGCTGCCCGAGTGGATCCGCTACAACGGGCTCACGCACCTCAAGATCAAGCTGAACGGGGATGACCTGGACTGGGACCTGGAGCGCATCATCAAGGTGGACCGGATCACGGATGAAACCCAGCGGGCCAGGGGCGTGACGTGCTGGCAATACTCGCTCGACTTCAATGAACGCTGCCAGAGCGTCGAGTATCTCGTGGAGATGATGCGCAGGCTCCGCGAGCGAACGCCGCAGGGCTTTGAACGGGTTCAGTACATCGAGCAGCCGACGGCGCGCGACCTGAAGGCGCATCCTGAAAACCGGATGCATGAGGCGGCGAAGCTGAAGCCGGTGGTGATCGACGAGTCGCTGACCGATCTCGAGTCGCTGCTGCTTGCGCGTGAGCTGGGTTACACCGGCGCGGCACTGAAGGCCTGCAAGGGGCAGGGGCAGTCGCTGCTGATGGCGGCGGCGGCGCAAAAGATGGGCCTGTTTCTCTGCGTCCAGGATCTGAGCTGCCCCGGTGCCTCGCTGATTCATTCGGCCGGCATCGCCGCCCATGTCCCCGGGGTTGCCGCCATCGAGTCCAATTCGCGTCAGTACTGCCCCGCCGCGAACGACGGCTGGCGCGACCGTTTTCCCGGCATCTTCAACGTGCGTGACGGCTCGATGGACACGAGCTGCCTGAACGGCCCCGGGCTTGGCGCCGTGAAACCCTGATTCTCACGTCCTCCTCATGAAACCCTTCGTTCTTCTTGCCCTGCTGCCGCTTGCCGTCCTGGCGGCGGATCCTTCGAAAAAAAACGTTTATCCACCCCAGCCCTGGGCCTCCTGGGTGGAGCCGGACTTTCCCTTCTTCTCCTCCATCCTGGATGCGCGGCGTGAAGGGCTGGGCGCGAACAACCTGACCCCGCGCGGCATCATCCTGAAGCTCGATCATGACTGCTGGGTCTGTTTTGACACGGATCTGCTGCGCATTTCCGCCATCTGGCGCGGCAAGGGAGTGACGGACAAGGCCCTGGCGCCGGGATCCTATCTCGATGCAGGTCGCAAGACGCCCGGAGGACAGTTTCCCGCCCCTCAACCTGATGGCCGGCTGTGGCTCGGCAACGGTCTGTTTCCCGGCTGGCAAAGCGGTGACAAGATTTCGAAGGAGGATCCGCGGGAACCGGCGCCAAGCATCGAGGAGGTCGGACGCGGTCCCGTGCCGGAATCGATCGGTCGGTTTCAAAACGTCCGCCTGGTCGAGGAGGGCGTGGTGCTTGAATACGATGCGCAGGGTTCGCGGGTGCGCGAATGGTGGCAGGCTTCCTTGCAGGACAACGGGCCTGTGGTGGAGCGACACATCAGCGTCAGTGCGTCCAAGAATCCGCTGCTGCTTGTGGCGGGCATTCGGATGAACGGTCCCTCCCAGGAAGTGGAGGCCGGCGTGACGGTGACAGGTGACGCCGAGCTTGCCGCGCATGAGGATCTCTGGGTCGTGCGTGTTCCCGCGCGTGAAAAGGCGGCCACGTTCTGCGTCACCTTCTGCGAGGAGCGCAAGGCGCCCGCCGTCTCGCCAAGGGCGGTTCCAGAACAGGCCCCAGGCCTGCGCTGGCCGCAGGAGGCGGTGTCCGTGATCAGGCCCTCCGCCTCGAAGAAGGCCTACGTGCTGGATCATGTGGACCTGCCGGATGACAATCCCTGGAAGCGTGCGGTGCGGCTTGGGGACATTCAGTTCCTCAAGGACGGCACGGGCGTGGTGGTGACGGTGGATGGAGATGTCTGGCTGGTGCGTGGACTGGCTGAAATGAACGGGCCGGTGAAGTGGCGACGCTTCACCTCCGGGCTGCATGAGCCGATGACCTGCGCGATTCGTGACGAACAGATTTTTGTGTTCGACCGCAACGGCATCTGGCGCCTTCGCGACAGCAACAACGACGGCGAGGCGGACGTGCACGAATTGTTCTCGAACGCCTTCGCCCAGACCTCTGACATGCGTGAGTTCCCCAGTACGCTGAGGCTTGCGCCGGGGGGCGCGTTTGTCATCGCGAAAGGCGGGCAGGAGGCCACGACGATCGGCAAACACAATGGCAGCGTGCTGCGCATCTCGGCCGACGGCCGCAAGTCGGAGGTCCTTGGCTACGGTTTCCGCCAGCCGAGCATCGGCGTGAACCTGCGCACCGGGCTCGTCACCTCCAGCGACCAGGAGGGGCAGTACATCCCCAGCACGCCGCTGCACATCGTTCGGGATCATCAGTTCCACGGCTTCCTCAGCGACAAGCTGCCCAAGGAGCAGTACCCGGCTCCGATCGCCGAGCCGCTCACCTGGATGCCGCATGCGGTGAACTCCTCCGCCATGTCCCAGGTCTGGCTGTTTGACGCGAAGATGGGACCCCTGAACGACCAGATGGTGCAGATCTGCTTCAACAAGCCCGAGCTGCTGCGGGTGATCCTCAACGAGCGCGGCAGCCGTCCGCAGGCCTCCGTGGTCAGCATCACCGACGAGTTCGACTTCCCGCCGCTGAACGGAAGCGTGAATCCGGTGGACGGGCGGCTCTACCTCGCCGGGTTTCAGGTCATCGGCTGGGGCAACACGCTCGACACCCTCGCCGGGCTCTGCCGGGTCCGCTACACCGGCGCCCCCAGCCTGCTGCCGCGTGAGATCGTGCCGATGGACCAGGGCGTGCTGCTTCGTTTCGACGTGGCCCTGGACCCGAAGAAGGCCGCCGATCCCGCCGCCTATTCGCTGGGCTCCTGGGGCTACAAACGTGCCCACACTTATGGTTCGGCTCAGTACAAGGCCGATGGCGGCACGGGGGTGGACTGGCTGACGCCCAGCAGCGCCTACGTGAGCCGCGACGGCCGGGCGGTGTTTGTCGGCGTGCCCGGCATGAAGCCGGTGATGCAGCTGCGCATCGGCTGGTCCATCGCCAGCGCCGACGGCGCCAGCATGGCGGAGAACGCCTACACGACGCCTTATGAGCTGACCTCCTTTGACCCGAAGGCCGAGGGCTTTGGCGACATCCAGGTGGACCTCACGCCACGCGCTGCCGCCGCCCAGGCGAAGGGGCCGGTCTCGGCCGAGGAAGGCCTGCGCCTCTCCCAGATGCTCGGCTGCGTGGCCTGTCACAGCGTGAAGGATCAGGACCTCTTCAAGATCGGCCCGAAGTGGAACAAGTTGTTCGGCGCGAAGCGTGATTACGTGGATGAGAAGAAAAAGAAGGGCTCCGTCGTTGTCGATGACAACTACCTGCGTGAATCGATCCTCCAGCCCTCCGCCAAGCGTCATGCCGACTTTGTCAAAAGCGAGTACGCCATGCCCAGTTATGCCGGCGTGGTGACCGAGTCCCAGCTTGAGTCCCTCATCCTCTATATCAAGTCCCTGGAATGATGAACCCCATGAAGCTCCTTCGCGGCCTGGCCGCCCTCCTCCTTCTTCTTCTGACCCTGCCCGCCGAGGCGGCCAATCTTGTGTTCATGATTGGCGAGGATGAATATCTCACCTGGGAGACCCTGCCCGCCTTTGCCAGGTCGGATGTCGAGCCCCTCGGTCATCGTGTCACGCTCATTCATGCGGATGCCGCCGACAAGAACAGCTTTCCCGGCCTGGTGGAGGCGTTGAAAAGCGCGGATCTTCTGCTGGTCAGCGTGCGCCGCCGCACGCCGCCCAAGGAGCAGCTGGAGGCCGTTCGCGCGTATCTGGCCGCAGGCAGGCCTCTCATCGGCATCCGCACCGCGAGCCATGCCTTCGCCCTGAGGCCGAAGGACAAGCTCGTGGATGATCGGCATGCGGCCTGGCAGGAGTTTGATCCGGAGGTGCTCGGCGGCAGCTACGGCAACCATCATCGCGGCGAGGACAAGACGCTGTGCACCCTGGCTCCAGGTGCCGCCGGACATGAGATTCTGAAGGGGTTCAGCCTCGTCGATCTCATCGGCAACGGCACTCTTTACAGGAACACGCCCCTGGCTGCCACGACCACGCCCCTGCTCATCGGCAGCATCCCCAACCAGCCTTCCGAGCCCGTCGCCTGGACGCACCGTTACGGCCCGGGGAAGGCGAAGGTGTTTTATACTTCGTTCGGCCACGTCGACGACTTCAAGGAGCCCGCCTTCCGCCGCCTGATGCTGAATGCAATCGCCTGGGCGCTGGCTCCGTAGAAGTCTCCTGTGAAAATCCCAGCCTTCATCGCCGCCGCGTCTGCGTTGAGCCCGTCGTGGCTGGCGGGGGCTGAGGCAGTCTTCAACCGGGACATCCGGCCCATCCTCTCGGAAAACTGCCTGGCCTGTCACGGTCCGGATTCCAAGGGGCGCAAGGCACACCTTCGCCTGGACCAGCCCGGCGCCGACTGGCAGGAGGTGCTCGCGCGGATCACCTCCACCGATCCCGAGGAGTTGATGCCACCTCCGGATTCCCACAAAAAGCCGCTGGCCGCAGAACAGGTCGCGCGGCTGAGGCAGTGGGTGGGCGAGGGGGCGAAGTATCAGAAGCACTGGGCTTTTGAGCCCTTGCCTGACAGGGCCGCAGGCAGCCTCGATTTCTGGGTGGAGACCGGGCTGAAAAGGCAGGGCCTGTCCTTCGCTCCCGAAGCCCCGCATCACACGCTTGTCCGACGCGTCGCTCTCGACCTGACCGGCCTGCCGCCTACGGAGGCCATGCTGGCAAAACCCTATGAGAGCGTGGTGGAGGAGCTGCTGGCTTCCCCGCATTTTGGCGAGCACCTGGCGGTCGCGTGGCTGGATGCGGCGCGTTATGCGGACACCAACGGCTACTTTGGCGACAAGCCCCGTCAGATGTGGCCCTGGCGTGACTGGGTGATTGAGGCCTTCAACACAAACCAGCCCTTCGACCAGTTCAGCATCGAGCAGATCGCGGGTGACCTGCTGCCCGACGCCACCCTCAGTCAGAAGGTCGCCACTGGTTTCAATCGCAACCACATGGCAAACAACGAGAGCGGCAGCATCGACGAGGAGTTTCGCGTCGAATACGTCGTCGACAGGGTGGACACCACGATGACCACCTGGCTCGGTCTGAGCGCCGGATGCGCCCAGTGCCATGATCACAAGTACGACCCGGTCTCCCAGCGTGAGTTCTACCAGCTCTTCGCCTTCTTCAACAACGTGCCCGAGCAGGGCCTGATCCGTTCTGACAACCCGCCGCCGTTGCTGGAGGTGCCGACGGAGGCGCAGCGACGCGAGCTTGCGAGGCTGCAGGCCGACACGAAGCGGGCCAGGGCGGCCTTTGAACCGGTGCATGAAAAGTTGAAGCCGCGGATCATCGACTGGGAGAAGGACGCGCCGGGGGCGCTGCCTGCCCCGCCCACGGCGGCCGTTCTGCAGGAGTCGTTCGATGATCCAAAGTTGGTTGGGAAAGGCACAGCCTTGGAATCGGTCGCCGGCTTGCTCGGACGGGCGGCGAAGTTTGACGCCACCGGGCACCTTGAGGCGCGGCTCGACGGGTTTGACGCGGACGCGCCGTGGACCCTCGGTCTCTGGCTGAACGCGGAAGGTTCGCTGAGCTGCCCGCTGTCGTTGATCGAGCCGGAGGGACGCCGTCGCGGCATCGAGGTCATCTGGCAGAAAGGCCGGATCCAGGTGAACCTGGTGCACCGCTGGGGTTCGGACGCCATCGAAGTCGCCACCGTGGAGGCCCTGCCTGCAAAGGCCTGGCACCATCTGGTCATCGTGCATGACGGATCGCGCAAGGCGGCAGGGCTGCGGGTGTACTTCGACGGAGTCCCGACCACGCTTGAGGTTAGGCGGGACTCCCTGAATGGCAGCGTGGCCAACGGGGAGCCGCTGCGCATCGGCCGTCGCGACGCCAACCTGGGCTTCTACGGAATGCTCGACGAGCTGCGGCTGGTTTCCAAGGCGGCGGACGCGCCGACCGTGCGCGGCTGGCATCGGGGTGAGCGGTTGCGCGGCATCCTGGAAAAGCCTGAGACTCAGCGCAGCTCCATGGAGACGGAGATCCTTCTGGATGACTTCATCGTGCATCATGGAGGCGATGAGGCACGCCGGTTGAGGCAGGAGCTTCTGGCCGCGGAGCAGGCTGAAACAAAGCTGCGTGAAGCCATTCCGACCACGCTGGTGATGCAGGAGATGGAGCAGCCGCGCATCGCCCATGTGCTGGAGCGAGGTCAGTATGACAGGCCTGGCGAGCCGGTGCAGCCGGGCGTGCCCGAGGCCGTCGGCGCCTGGCCCGCGGGTCTGCCGCACAACAGGCTTGGCTTTGCCAGGTGGCTTTTTTCGGAGGGCAATCCGCTGACGGCGCGAGTGGCGGTGAACCGCTTTTGGGCGCAATGCTTTGGCGAGGGGCTGGTCCGCACGCCGAACGACTTTGGCTCCCAGGGCGAACCTCCGACGCATCCGGAGCTGCTTGACTGGCTGGCGGCGACGTTTCGTGCCGATGGCTGGAATGTGAAGGCGCTGCTGAAGAGGATCGTGATGTCCAGGACCTACCGCCAGGACTCCGGGAGAAGGCAGATGCCGCAGGGTGTTCCGGACGATCCCGAAAACCGGCTGCTGGCGCGCGGACCGAGCGGCCGGCTTTCCGCCGAGCTGCTGCGCGACCAGGCACTGGCTGTTTCGGGCCTGCTGGTTCCCAGGGTCGGAGGTCCCAGTGTGAAGCCGTTTCAGCCGCCTGGAATCTGGGAGGCGGTCAGTTACAACGGCGAGGAGAGCTATGTGCCGGATGCCGGTGACGGCCTGTGGCGGCGCAGCCTTTACACCTATGTGAAAAGGCAGTCACCGCATCCCATGCTGCTCACCTTTGACGGGCCCACGCGCGAAAAATGCACGGTGCGCCGGGCGCGGACGAACACGCCTTTGCAGGCGCTGCTGCTGCTCAATGACGAAACGTTTGTTCGGGCCGCCGAGGCGCTGGTCCGGCGCTCCCTGGGAAAACCGGACCGCATTGCCTGGATGTTTCGTGCCGCCACCTGCCGGGATCCCGAGCCGGAGGAGGTCCGCCTGCTGGAGGGCCTGCTGCAGCGTCGCCAGTCCTGGACGCTGGTCGCGCATTCCATCCTGAACCTCGACGAGGTGCTGTCCAAGCGTTGATCCACTTGTCAGGTCGGATGTCGTGATCACAGGCCGGGAATGAGCTTGCCGGGCGGCCTGTCGTATTTCATACACACTTTGTCGTGGAGAACGACTCCCACGGCAGGAACCCTGTCCTCCGTTTTTTCCAGCCCCAACCCGCTCCTGTCATGCCCAAGCTTGCCGCCTTTCCCAAAGCCTTCATGGTCGCCCTTTGCAAGGAGGGCACGATGACCGTGTCCGAGTGGATCCGTCTCGCCTCTACCCTCGATGTGCAGGGCCTGGAATGGTATGCGGGCTTCCTTGAAATGGCCGATGAGAAAAACTGGCTGCGCTTCCGCAAGGAGGTGGAGGACACCGGCAAGGTGATTCCGATGATGTGCTGCTCGCCTGATTTCACTCATCCTGACGCCGCCTTCCGTGAAAAGGAGATCGCGAAGCAGAAGCGCTGGATTGACATGACCCACACGCTCGGTGGCGGTTATTGTCGAGTGCTGAGCGGTCAGCGCAGGCCTGAACTGAGCCTTGAGGAAGGCGTGAAGCTGGCGGCGGACTCCATCCATGCCTGCCTGCCCTACGCCCAGGAACGCGGCATCACCCTCATCCTGGAGAACCATTACAAGGATGACTTCTGGGATTATCCGGAGTTTGCCCAGAAGATGGATGTCTTCTGCAAGCTGGTGGACGCTGTGGTTCATCCGAATTTCGGCGTGAACTACGACCCCTCGAACACCTACCTGGCTGGCGAGGACCCCATCGAGCTGCTCAAGCGTGTCTCCCATCGTGTGGTCACCATGCATGCCAGCGATCGCTATCTGGCGGAGGGCACCATCGAGGACCTGCGCAAGGAGGAGGGCGGTGCTCAGGGCTATGCCAAGCGTCTGCGCCATGGCGAGATCGGCAAGGGCCTGAATGATTACGACGCGATCTTCAGCGAGCTGAAGGGCAGGGGATTCAACGGCTGGATCAGCATCGAGGACGGTGTCGACGGCATGGACCAGCTGGCCCGCAGCGTGGACTTCCTGAAGCGGAAGATCGCGCAGCATTGGCCGGTTTGAGATCGGAGCAGTGAGCAGCCAGGCGATGCCATGCAGGCTTTGATACGCCCAGCATGATCTAGCGCCTCGCCTGCACTTTGTAGCTGTGCTCCACCGCGCTGTTTTTCAGATCGTCGCGAGTCACGCCGGGCACGATGCTTCGGACATAGTCGATCGTCGCCGCAGCGCCCTCGACACTGACACGGAGATGCCCGCTGCTGCCGAGGATGACACCACCGTAGCCATACTCCCCGGCGCTGCGCGTGCCGCCGCTGGCATGTCCCGGCTGAGGCACCTCCTGGTAGATGACGCCGTCCAGTTCCTCCTTGGCGAAAAGGTGGTCATGACCGTGGAAGACGATGTTCACGCCATGCTTCACCAGGAGTTGATGCACGGGCATGTCCCAGCCGGGGCGGTTTTCCCTGAAGCCCTCGCTGCCATCTGCGTTTCTGCCTCCCCATTCCATGTAAGCGGCTGTCGCCGCGCCGCCGCGAACATCCCGGCCGAGTCCGCCGACCAGATGATGGATGAACACAAAGCGCAGCGCCGCCTGGCTCTCCGCCAGGGTTTTGGCGAGCCAGCGATACTGCGTCTCGCCCAGGGTCATGTCCCAGCCGGAGGCCCCGCGCTGGGTGGTGGGCCAGAAAGGATCCAGGCCGATGAAGAGCGCGTTCCCCCATTCAAAGGCGAAGAAGCTGTGCTTGTCATTGCCGTCCGTCGGATTGGGAAAGTAGGTGTGACGCATGCCGAGCGACCACTCCGCCATGTCGGAACGTTCTCCGCGTTCGCCGTCGTGATTGCCCAGCACCATGAAGATCGGCACGCTGTGTGCAATGCGGCCCAGGTAATAACGCTGCGCCTTGTATTGCGACTCCGATCGCCGGAAGAACTGTCCGAACTTGTCCACCATCGTCGTGTCGCCGAGGTCGATCATGAAGTCCGGCCTGTCCGACAGCATGTTCGCCAGGGTCTGCTGGTAAACACGCACATCCGTGTTGTTGTCGAGATGTGAGTCCGCCTGCATGACAACACGAAAGGCTGATCCGGGCTTTCTCTGCGTGTGAAAGCTGCGCGTGACATCCCTGACGGCCTCGCCTCCGGGCCGGCGGTAGATCACGCAATAGTCATAGGCGGTGTCCGGCTGCAGGCCGGTGAGCATGATGTTTTGAGGTTTGCCGGCCTGCAACTTCACCGGCTCCGACCGTAATCGGGCCGTTGCAGGCCCGTCTGACGGGGCAGGAATGCCCCGGCTACTCTCTGCATGCTCAATGAAGGCCTCCATGTCCTCCCAGGCCAGCACGCTGACCGTCACCGACTCCGCCCCGGGCCTGCATAACCAAAGGTTGAACAAGTAGGGCGGCACCACCGCCGGTTCGACCTGGCCTCCCTGGCCCGCCCCGCCTTTGCCGCCGCCCTTCGGCTTTTCCTCGGAAACAGCCGCGACGAGCAGCAAGCCTGAAAGGGAGATGATCAGTGACAGAAGGACCGGCTTCATCGGAAAGTCATGGGTTCAATGCTTGAGCGCTCGGGCGGACTTGGAATGACCAGGCTGCCAAGGGTGCGGTGTTTTGCTTTCAGTTGTCAGAGGTCTGCTTTTCACCCTTTTTACCGCCCTTGCCTTTGCCTCCGCCGCCTTTGCCGCCCTTGCTTACAGGCTCCTTGGACGGATCGTAGTCGGGGTTGGATCGCGGCATTTCGGCGCGAACAGCCTTCAAATAATCCGCAAGCTGCCTGGCAAGCCGGGCGGCAATCTCGGGCTGGCTGGAGGCGAGATCGTTTCGCTCGGCGAGATCGTTTTTGAGGTCAAAGAGCAGGTTGTCACCGGTTTCGTAGTAGTGGATCAGTTTCATGTTTCCGCTGAGGATGGCGCTGTGCGGTGTGTCGCCCTGGTAGTGCGGAAAATGGAAGATGATCGGTTCCAGGGGGCGTTTCACAGGCTCGTTGGAGCCGCGAAGAAGATGAGAGAGGTCGCCGCCTTCAAGATGGGCGGGGAGCGCTGCCTTCACCCCGGCCAGCCGGCAGAGCGTGGGAAAGAAATCGTAACCCACGACCCGCTGATGGCACCAGGAGCCTGCCGCGATGCCCGGCCCGCGAATGATGAGGGGCACCCGGATGCCGCCTTCCCAGACGCCGCCCTTGCCCGCAGTCAGCGGTCGCACCTGTTCTCGTCGTCCACCACCATTGCTGCCTTTGCCGCCACCACCACCTCCTCCGCCGCCATTGTCGGACATGTAGATGACATAGGTGTTTGCGGTGAGGCCAAGTCGGTCAACGACATCCAGCAGGCGTCCCACACCCGTGTCCAGGTCGGTGGTGATGGCGGCGGTGTCGACGTTGCTGTGCATGCGGCCCGGAGGCTGCTTCTCATAGAAGGCGCGTGTGCTTTTCAGGGCGTTTTCCGGCAGGTGCAGGGCGTAGTAGGACATCTGCAGATAAAAAGGCTGACGCGACTGCACCTGCTTCTTCATGAAGGCCTCCGCGCGCTCATTCATGCCAAAGATGTCCACTGGATTTGGGTCGACAAAACGATCCGCGTCACGGTTGCCCGTGTTGCCGTCGCTGACGTCATAACCATGCGCCTCGGGCCCGCCGCCGCCCAGGTGCCATTTGCCAAAGTGCGCCGTGGCATAGCCTGCGGTCTGCAGCATCTCCGCCAGGGTGACCTCACCACTACGAATGTCCTTGCGCGAGGCTCCTTCGATCAGGCGGTGCCCCGCCTCGGCGGGGGCGGCCTTGGTCCATCCAAGCGCCGCCGGGTTCCGTCCAGTTTGCAGGCTGATCCGTGTCGGTGAACACACCGGGGCCGGGGCATAGGCAGCGCTGAAGCGCATGCCCTGGGCCGCCAGTTTCTCCAGGTTTGGCGTTCGGTAGAAGTCGCTTTTCGAGTTGGGAAGGTCCGGATGCATCCGCACTGAAAGTCCGGTCCAGTCCTGGTCGTCGGACAGGATGAAGATGAAGTTAGGCGGCGGAGCCGAAAGGGCGGCCGTGACGAGGCTCAAGCCAAGGAACCCGGGCAGGAGGACGGTTTTCATGCCACAGGATGTCACGTCTGCGTCAGCGGTTGATCAAACGAAGCGGGCTAGTTTGTCAGGATATGGTCAGGATGAGCGATCAAAGTCAGGCTCATGACCTTGGGACGACCTGGTCCAGAAACTTCCACAGCTCCAGCGTCGGCGGATCTTCCGGCCCGCCCAGGTCCGAGCTGATCGTTCCATGCGTCTTGCCTTCGGCGGCGACCACCCGGGCATTGACACCGGCTTCCTGAAGCTTGGACGCGAGCCAGTGCGCCTGCGTCTTAGTCGATTCACGTGAGGCGACGTGCAGAAGCAGGAAGGGCGGGATGCCCTTGTCCTTGGCCACGTAGACGGCGGGTGAAAACTCACGCTGCTCCGCCTCGGTGGTGCCGAAGACGGAGGTGTAGTTCACCGCCGGAGTGTCCCCGCCGTCCTTGAGCCGCTTGGGGATGTCGTAGGCGGAGACATCGAGCGGCACGCAGCCCTTGAGGCAGCTCATGGGCACGCCCGCAGCCTTCAGGTAACGGTCATCGGTGCAAAGCAGCGCCGCGAGGTGCGCTCCGGCCGAGTGGCCCATGATCACGATCCGCTCGGGATCACCGCGATGCTCCGCCGCATGATCGCGCACCCAGCGGACGCTTTGGGCGAGGTCGCTCATCATGTTCTTCAAGGTCACGGCGGGTACAAAGCGGTAGTTGACCGACACGAGCACAAAGCCCTTCTCCACAAACGCCTTCGGCTTCTTCTGCACCGAGCCCTTGTCCCCGGCCTTCCATCCGCCGCCATGGATCCACACGATCACCGGATGCTTCTCCCCCTCGGCGGGTGCGTGCACATCCAGCGCCTGCAGCTTGTCCTTCGCGGCCTGGGGCAGGTTCGAGGCGGCGATGGTGCC
>CAZXPU010000032.1:0-46574 GCA_964642905.1 uncultured Prosthecobacter sp. | reverse complement strand
GGCGCCACCGCAAAGGCGGGCATCATCGCCTCCAGCATCGGCAGGGCGAGCGTGACGCCAGCGCCTTGAAGCATGGGACGGCGGGAGAGGTGTTTCTGAAGGCTGATGAAGCTCATGGGGGGACTGGCTCAACGAACCAGGAAAGGAGGTCTTTCGCGGGACGCGCAGGGGCTTTCGAAAAGTTGCCGACCGGGCATTGCAACCTTGCCCTTGCCCCGGGGTTCAGGGCATTCTCACCACCATGAAGCATCGTTTGTTCTGCCTTTTTCTCCTGATGCCCCTGTGTGGCCTGGCTCAGCTGACCTCGCAAAACGACGAGCGGCTGAAGGAGGGGCTGAGGAAGTACCCCGCAGCGGATGCCGACAAGGACGGGGTGCTCACCCTGTCCGAGGCCATGGCTTATCTGGCTGAGCGCAAAAAGAAGGGCAAAAGCACCACGCAGCCTCCGAAGCCGGGCGGGCTGGAGCCGGATGTCAGGGATGTGGCCTATGGGGCTCACGAGCGCTGCAGGCTGGATCTCTACCTTGCCAAATCGCCCCCCGGCCCGACACCGTTGGTGCTTTTGATTCATGGCGGAGGCTTTCGCAGCGGCGACAAAAGCAAGTGGGGCGAGGACAAGACCACCCGTGAGCTGCTTGCCAAGGGCATCTCCTGCGCGGCGGTGAACTACCCTTTTCTCGAACACATGCCCGTACAGGACATCTTGAAGCAATGCGCCCGGGCCGTGCAGTTTCTTCGTTTGCGAGCCGGTGAATGGAACCTCGACAAGCGCCGCTTTGCCTCGATGGGAGGTTCGGCCGGAGCGGGTACATCCCTCTGGCTGGCGACCCGTGATGATCTGGCCGACCCTGCGGCTCCCGACCCGGTGCTGCAAGAGTCAACCCGCCTCAGCTGCGCCGTCTGCAACGCCACGCAGGCCACTTATGATGTGTCGCGCTGGGAATCTTTTTTGGGCAGGCCGGGGCCCGAGGTGCGCACCAGCGAGGCCGAGGCGGCCCTTTTTTACCATCTGCCCTCGGTCGAATCCTTCAAGACCGAGCAGGGCAGGGCCATCCTGAAAGAGTGCGACATGCTCTCCTGGATCAGCAAGGATGATCCCCCGCTTTATCTCAGCAATCCCCAGGTGGTCGAGGCTCCCTCCAACCGGGGGGAATGGCTGCACTGCATTCACCATGCCCGTGAAGTCGGTCGTGAATGCAAGGCGGACGAGGTCAAGTGCATCGTCCTGCAGGACCAGCCTGAGCCGAAGCCCGGCGTGGTCGACTTTCTCGCGCAGCACCTGCTTGGAAACACCCTCTGAAAGAGCCTGCGCAGCCCTGTCGTTTGCGTTTCGCCCCCATGACGAAAGCCCTTCTGACCAGCGGTCTGCTGCTCGTTCCGATGCTGGAGCCGGCCTTTACGGCCATTGCCGCCAACGATGCGTTTTTTGAAAAACGCATCCGGCCTTTGCTGGTCGAGCACTGCCTTGAATGCCACGGACCCGACAAGCAAAAGGGCAGCCTTCGCCTGGATCATCAGGCAGGCTGGAAAACAGGTGGGGATTCCGGGCCCGCCATTCTTCCCGGCCGGGCGGAAGAGAGCCTGCTCTGGCGTGCGGTGAACTATGAGGACCGTGACCTGAAGATGCCGCCCAAAAAGCGGCTGTCCGACGCCGAGCTGTCCGATCTGAGGCAATGGATTGCATCAGGGGCGCATGACCCGCGCCTTGAGATCGAGGCGGGCTCGGGCAAGGGATCCCAGCCGAAGGTGGACGGCAGTTTCTGGTCCTTCCAGCCTCCGGTCATCAAGCCGCCGCCCTCCGTGAAAAACGCGGCCTGGGTCGTGAACACGATTGACCGCCACATCCTGGCCCGGCTGGAAGCCGAGGGCATGAGTCCGGCGCCCGATGCCGAAACCATGGTGCTGCGAAGGAGGCTTGCCTTTGATCTGACGGGCATGCCTCCGGCGTCGGGTGGCTTGAAAAATGAAAGTCTCGCCGCCTATGTCGACGAGCTGCTGGCCTCGCCCGCCTTCGCCGAGCGCTGGGCCTCCCATTTCATGGACTTGACGCGTTTTGCCGAGTCCTCGGGCGGCGGCAGGTCCCTGCCTTTCAAGGACGCCTGGCGCTTCCGCGACTACCTGATCGAGTCCATCCGTGACAACACCCCGCTCGACCGCATGATCACCGAGATGATCGCGGGCGACATCCTGCCATACACGAGCGCCTCCCAGCGCCGGCGGCAGGTGACCGCCACCGGCTTCCTGGCCCTTGGCCCAACAAATTATGAGGAGCAGGACAAGGGCATGCTGCGCATGGACATTGTGGACGAGCAGCTTGAGACCCTCGGGCGGTCCTTCCTGGGCATGACCCTCGGCTGCGCCCGCTGTCATGATCACAAGTTTGACCCCATCCCGACCCGTGACTACTACGCCCTGGCGGGCATCCTGAGGAGCACAAAGACGCTCAAGAACTACACCGACAACGTCGCGCACTGGATTGACACGCCGCTGCCTTTTGACGGAGCCGAGGAGGTTCGTTTGGTGGCGCTGGAGAAGGAGACAGCCGCCGCGGAAAAGGAGGTCTCCCTGCTGAAGGATCAGCTTCGCGATGCGGGCAGCGTGGCGCTGCGACGGAAACAGCGGCTGGCTGCAAGTGATCTCCCGGGAGTCGTGGTCGATGACTTGGACGCGCAAAAGGTTGGCAACTGGAAGTCCTCCAGCCGCTTCCCGCCGTTCATTGGCGGCGGCTATCTTCACGATGAGAACCAGGGCAGGGGTGAGAAGACCCTCACCTTTTCACCCAAGCTGCCCGTGGCCGGGCGTTATGAAGTGCGCGTGGCATTCAGCGGAGGACCGGGCCGTGCCGAACGTGTGCCTGCGACCGTGCTGCATGCGGACGGCGAGGACCTGGTTTACTTCAAGCAGACCACCGAGGCGTTGGACGGCCTGCAGTTTGCCACCATCGGCACCTGGCGATTTGAAACAGGCGGGCAGAATTTCGTCATGATCTCCAATGCCGGGGCCGAGGGGTATGTGACCGTGGACGCCGTGCAGTTCCTGCCCGCCGACGCCGGCATGCCTGACATGCCGGCCCAGAAGGTCAGCGAGGAGGAGAACGGCCTGCGCAACCGCCTGGCTGAGATGGAAAAAAAGCTGAAGGAGATCCGCAAGGCCGGTGGTCCTTCCCGCCCTGAGGTCATGAGTGTTGCGGAGGACGAGAAGCCGGAGGATGCTCGCATTCACATCCGGGGCAGCATCAGGAACCTGGGGCCCGTGGTTCCACGTGGCTTCATCCAGGCGGCGTCCCGGGGGCAGGTGCCGGAGATCGCAAACGGGCAGAGCGGCCGTCTGCAGCTCGCGCAATGGATCACCTCGCGTGACAACCCGCTGACGGCCCGCGTGCTGGTGAATCGTGTCTGGCACTGGCTCTTTGGAGCCGGGTTGGTGCGCACCACCGACAATTTCGGCAGCACGGGCGAGACACCCTCGCATCCTGAACTGCTCGATGAACTCGCCGTCAGGTTCATGGAGGACGGATGGAACCTCAAGCGACTGGTCAGGGAGATGGTGTTGAGTCACACGTATCGCCAGGACAGCCAGGGCGGGGGCAAGCATGAAAAGGATCCCGACAACCGGCTGCTGTCTCGCATGAACCGCAAGAGGCTCGACGCCGAATGCATTCGTGATGCCATGCTTGCCGCCGCCGGCACGCTGGACGTCAGCTTTGGCGGGCCGAACGTCGGCGGCGCCACGAAGGTGGATTCGAACGACCAGAAGGTGCAGAACCTTGAATACGCCTTCACTTTCGATGACACAAGGCGCAGCGTCTACACGGCGGCCTTCCGCAATGTCAGGCACCCATTGTTTGAAGTCTTTGATTTTGCGGACATCAACCAGCCCATCAGCCAGCGCACCACCAGCACGGTGGCCACCCAGGCCTTGTACCTGATGAACCATCCGAAGGTGATCGAACAGGCCCGGGCCGCGGCTGATCGAGTGCTGAAGGAGGCAGGCTCCCCGCCTGATCGCATCCAGAGCGCTTATCAACATTCTCTGGGCCGCAGACCAAGCGCAAAGGAGGCTGGCTTAGCCGCCGATTATCTGGAGTCCACAATCTCAGGCAACGCCGATGGTGCAGAGGTGCGGGATGCCTGGGCCAGGTTCATCCAGACCTTGTGGGCGACGCCGGAGTTTCGGTTTGTGCGCTGAATCCTGGAACGGTGATCAGCGCTGGACCCTGGCGTCTCCGCCCTCGGCAAGCTTCAGCACTTCCGGCAGCGTGGCCATGCTGGTGTCGCCGGGCGTGGTCATGGCGAGAGCGCCGTGTGAGGCCCCCAGGTCGACGGCCTTCTGCGGATCCTTTTCCACCAGCAGTCCATGGATGAGGCCGGCCACGAAACTGTCACCCGCGCCAATGCGGTCAAGGATGTCAAAGCGAGGGTAGCTGCGGCTGCGGTAGAAACGACCTTCATGCCAGCAGAGGGCACCCCAGTCGTTGACCGAGGCGGTGTGAACCCGCCTGAGGGTGGCGGCCACGGTTTTCAGGTTGGGGAATTCGGCCACGAGCTTTTCAATCATCGGGCGCAGCCTGGCTTCTTCTGCGGAGAAGATGTCGTTCGGGTTTTCGGCGATGGCGCTTGCGGCGGGCGGGTCGTCGCAAAGCACGCCGATCATGACGTCCACATAAGGGGCAAGGCGACGGTTCAGCGCCTGGGCGGCGGGGAAGCCGCCACGCTCCTGCCAGAGGGAAGGGCGATAGTTCAGATCGTAACTCACGGTGACACCATGACGCTTGGCGGCCTCGCAGGCCTGCACGGTGAGTTCGGCCGTGGATTCGGAAAGCCCTGCGAAAATGCCTCCCGAGTGAAGCCAGCGGCAGCCAAGCGTTCCGAAGAGATGGTCGAAGTCAAAGTCGCCCGGCTTGAGCTGGGAGGCGGCGCTCCAGCCTCGGTCGACGCTGCCCTTGGCTCCGCGGACGCCGAAGCCGCGTTCGGTGAAGTTGATCGGGTTGCGGACTCTTTTGCCCATGCCGTCGTAGGGCACCCATTTGATCAGGGAGGCATCGACGCCGCCCTGCAGGATCAGATCCTCCACCAGGCGGCCGATTTCATTGTCAGCGAAGGCGGTGAGAATGCCCGAGCGCAGGCCGAAGCAGCGTCGTGCGCCGCGGGCCACGTTGTATTCGCCGCCGCCTTCCCATGCGGTAAACTGGCGCGAGGTTCTCACGCGTCCTTCGCCGGGGTCGAGGCGCAGGAGGACTTCACCGAGGGAAAGCAGGTCGTAATGAGGCTGGGCGGGCATGATGGGGCGGCAGGTATGGAGAATGCCGGCCCGGATGCAAGGCGTGGTTTGGCGCCTGGAGAATCAGGAGCCGATGCGTCGGTCCTTCTTCATGGGCACGATCACGCCTGCCTTGCCTTCTGGCCAGCCGGCTCCCTGCTTGATCCAGTCGTAGATGAGGTTGACCTCGCGGTCGGTGACCCTGTGTCCCGCCGGTGGCATGGCCTTGGGGTTCTTGGGCGGCATCTTCAGCACCAGGTAGAGGGCGCTGCTGTCGGGCCTGCCGGGAACGATGACGGGGCCGTTTGCCCTTTTCTTGAAGGCCATCGCCCGGTTCTCCAGGCTCAGCTGGCCGAACATCGATCCGGAATGGTGGCAGTTGATGCAGCGGCTGGTAAGCAGCGGTTTGACATGAGCGGCGAAATCCACCCGCGGTTCGGCCGCCTGGGTGGAATGCGGCAGCACAAGGGCAATCGTCGTCACAAGGAGGAACAGGGCGGTTTTCATGGGAATGCTCGATTTCACCTCAAGCATCCCGGAGTTGTCCAGCGAAAGCCTGTCGAAGTTTGCTTTTGCCTGCGTTGATCTTGAGGTGCCCGAAAATGGTTAGGTGCTTGTTTTGCGCCGCACCGGACGTTCCATCCTGCTCATCATGAACCGTCGACACATTCTCGCCACGCTGCCTGCCGCCCTTGCCTCCATGCCCGCCCTTGCGGCCGGGAAAAAGTGGCGGGTGGGCGTCATCGGACACACCGGACGCGGCAATTACGGCCACGGGCTGGACACGATGTGGCTGCGGATTCCAGAGGCGGAGATCGTCGCCGTGGCGGACCCTGACGCCGCAGGCCTGCAGGCCGCCCGGAAGAAGCTGGGTGCTGCCGCCGGCTATGCGGACTACCGGCGAATGCTTGAAGAGGCCGGGCCGGAGATCGTGGCCATCGGCCCGCGCCACATCGACCAGCACCATGCAATGACGCTGGCCTGCGTGAAGGCGGGGGTGAAGGGCATCTACATGGAGAAGCCTTTCTGCCGCACGCTCCAGGAGGCGGATGAGATGGTGGCCGCCTGTGAAAAGGCGGGCGTGAAGCTCGCCCTGGCGCATCGCAACCGTCAGCATCCGGTGATGCAGGTGGTGGCAAAGTTGGTTCACGAAGGGCTGGTCGGCCGGGTTCTTGAGCTGCGCGGACGCGGCAAGGAGGACGCCCGAGGAGGTGCGCTGGATCTCTGGGTTCTAGGGTCCCATGTGCTCAACATGGCCGCCTTTTTCGGCGGCGACCCGGTGGCTTGCAGCGCCGTGGTGAAACAGGACGGCAGGCTGGTGACCCGGGCGGATGTCAAGGAGGGCGATGAGGGCATCGGCCCGCTTGCCGGCAACGAGGTTCACGCCCGTTTTGAGCTTTCCAACGGCCTCATGTTTTATTTTGATTCGATCAGGGACGCCGGGGTGCGGGAGGCGGGTTTCGGTCTTCAGATCATCGGCACCAAGGGCATCGTCGATTTTCGCGCGGACAAGGAGCCGCTGGCGAATCTGCTGCCAGGCAGTCCGTTCCATCCTTCCGTGGAGCCGCGCTCGTGGATTCCCATCACCAGTGGCGGTGTCGGCAAGCCCGAACCGGTCGCCGACCTGGCCCGGCTTCTGTCCAGTCATGAGCTTGCAGGCCGCGATCTCATGGCGTCCATCGAGCAGGGTCGCCCGCCGCTCTGCGATGCGCTGCAGGGCCGTCAGACGGTGGAGATGATCAGCGCGGTTTTTGAATCGCACCGCCTTGGCGGCCAGCGGGTGGAGCTTCCCCTCAGAACACGGGTGAATCCGCTGACGCTGATCTGAGTCAGTGTCAGCGCAGCCTCAGCGCCCGCCCTTCAGGGATGAGGGTCCTGGCGTGCTGAATCAAGGCGAGTGTCTGCGCGTCATCAGGTTGGATTGCAGCGGACTGTTTCAGGTGCTCCAGGGCCAGGTGGGGAAGCCCTTTCCGACAATAGACCAAGCCAGCTGCCTTCAGCGCCTGGGCGTCCTTGGGATTGACGGCCAGAATGCTCTTGAAGATGTCCAGCGCCTCATCGTGTCTTCCAACACCTGTCAGTCCAAGCCCAAGGGTGTAGGCCACGGATGGCCTGCGGGCGTTGTTCTTGTCGAGATCAATGAGCTTCAGGGTGACCTCCAGGGATTCCTGAGGCCTGTTGAGGCGGAGCAGGGAGTTCGACAGGTTGAAGATGCCATTTTGAAAGTTTGGCTCGATTTTCAGGGCTGCACGGTAGCATTCGACCGCCTTTTCCTCCTTGCCTGCGGAGGAGTAGGCCACGCCCAGGTTTCCCCAGGAACGGAACTTGCCCGGGCTTTTGGCCGTGGTGTCCTTCCAGAGGCTCTCATCCGTGCTCCAGACCTGGTTGCGCTGGCAGGTCCGCCAGGACAGCAGGCCAAGAACCAGGGCGGACGTGGCGGGAACGACCGCCCGTGTCCATGGCCGGAGCGCATTCAGCCGACAGCGCGCCAGGTCGAGAAGGCAGGCGACGACGAGGAAGATGCCGATGGAGGGCAGGTAACTGCGATGTTCCGCAACCATGTCCGGCAGGGGCACGACGCCCGATGAGATGGAGATCGATGCAAAATACCAGACCAGCGAAACGAAGACCAGGGCCGGCCTGGCTTCATCACGGTGGCGTCGCAGCCACCATCCGGCGGAGGCGAAGAGAGCCACGATGCCAGACAGCGCGCCCATGACAGGAGCCTGAAACAGCGACTGGTAGCGCGGCCATTCCGGATCAAGATTGAAGCCGAATGGCCAGAGCATCAGACGGATGTAATGCATCACGACGGTGAGCTGGGTGACGATGTAATGCCAGTGATCCAGCGGGTTGTCGCGGGAGTTGACGATGTTGAACGATTCACGCAGATCGATCTGTCCGTTGTTCAAGATGCCGGACGTCAGCAGCACGAGCGTGGGGATGATCGGTGAAAGTGCGAGAAGGAGGGCGGATCTGCGCAACGCCATGGCGAGGGGGGTGCCGACGAGCAGCCAGTCAAGAGCCACGGCCAGGAAGGGGGCGGCAAAGCTGCATTCCTTGGTCTGCATGGCGAGCAGCATCGAGATGACCGCCGTCCCCTTCAGCAGCAGGGTGCTCCAGCCATCCCGGCCTGGTTTCAGGGAGGAAAAATGCAGCCACAGCGAAAGCAGGACAAACAGGGTCGCCAGTGAGGTGAAGCGCTGAATGATGTAGGTCACCGACTCGATGGCGATCGGGTGCACGGCGAAGAGGAAGGCTGAGACCGCCGGAATGAAGAGGCGGGAGCCCTCGCCAATCTTCAGCCGAGAGCTGCGCAGCAAGGTGCTGAAAAGACCGCAGACCAGGGCGCTGTTGAAGCCATGGATCACGATGTTGACGGCTCGGAAACCCCGCGGCGTGAATCCGTCGATCGCCTCGTTGATGGCGAAGGTTGCATACGCCACGGGACGAAGCACGAAGTTGACCGCAAAATCTGGATCCACGCCCAGATTTGCCGGGCGGAGCACAAACTCCCGGAACTGGAGCAGGTAGGAGAACTTGCCTGGATCCTTGAACAGCGGGTTGTCGATCAGGTAGGTGTAGTCGTCAAAGACCATCGGGAAGTCGAGCGTCCACGCATAAAGCGCCAGGCAGGCAAGCATGGCGACGGCGGAGCAGAGGCCGGGGATCCACCCGCCGCGCCTGCCCATGGCGGCTTCCGCTGCTGCTGCCGGCGTCTCGATGGCGGTCGCCTCGGCCGGGGCTTCGGAGGGAAGGTGGTCTTGAGCTGCGTCAGCGGGCTGAGCGTGACGCCGGACAGGCTTGCGGCGGTGCTTGGACATGGCGTTTCGGTTTTTTTGGTTAACCCTATCCTGCCAGCCCCCCGGTTCTTTGTGAAATGACAGGTCGCGTCATGAACACCGCCACACGCGGCGGTTCATGACCCGTGGTCCCGCACCCATTGTCCGGCGCGCAGGTAGAGTTCGGCGGCGCTGCGCAGGTTGAGCTTCTCCTTGATCCTGGCCCTGTAGGTTTCGACCGTGGACTCACCCAGGCCGAGCGAATGTGCGATCTCGCGGGTGCTCTTGCCTCGTCCGAGAAGCTGGAAGACCTCCAGCTCGCGGTCGGCGAGGGTTTCCATGCCTGCGATCTCGCTGGAGGCACGCTTTTTCGAGAAGCGTTCGAGCAGCTTCGTGGTCATCTTGCGGCTGGCGTAGACCTCGCCGTTCATCACGCCACGGACGGCCTTGACCACCTCGGCGGAGGCCTCGTTCTTCGTGATGTAGCCCTTGGCGCCGGCCCTGAGTGCCCGCTCGGCGTAGAGTTCCTCATCGTGCATGGAAAGCACCAGCACGCTGACGTTGAGGCCCATGGCCTTGATGTCCTTGATCAGCTCAAGTCCGCTGGAGCCGCGCAGGGTGATGTCCACGATGGCGATGTCCGGCTGGGTCTCGTGGATCAGTTTCATGGCGTCCCGGATGTTGTCGGCCTCGCCGCAGACCGACATGCCGAGCTCGCGGTTGATGAGCTGTCCGAGATGTTCCCGGAACATGGGATGATCCTCGACCAGGAGCACCTTGCAGTGGGCGGCCGGTTTTCTTTCAGGGTTGTTCATGGTGTTCATCGGTGTTTTTGACCAGGGGCAGACGGCATCTGACCGCCGTGCCTCCCCCGGGTCGGTTCTCAATGGTCAGCTCCGCTCCGAGCATCTGGGCGCGGTAGCGCATGGTGCGCAATCCCATGCCGGCGGGGGATCCGTTCGAGGGCAGGCCGGACCCATTGTCCTCGATCCGCATCTCCAGCTGGGTTTCACCCACGTGCAGGCCGATGATGATCTCCCGGGCGGCTCCATGCCTGACGGCGTTGGCCACCGCCTCCTGGGCGATGCGGTAGAGGTGCATGGCCGCCTCGGGAGCCTCCAGATGCACCTCGGCGTTCTCCTCCATCCGGATTCGCACACCGGTCAGACGGCTGGTGCTCCGCGCTAGGTCCGAAAGTGCGGCCGAGAGTCCGTTGCGGTCCACATGCACCGGGAAAATGCCGTGGGCGAGATTGCGCGCCTCCAGCACGGCCTGCTGGATGGATTCCTCAATCATGATGGCGTCATGAGCCTCGGCAATGGAACGGGCCTGAAGCTCCTCCGCCAGAACCCTGGCGGCGCAGCCGATCGCGGCAAGATGCTGGCAAAGCCCGTCGTGCAGGTCCCTGCCGATGCGCTGCTGTTCATGCTCGCTGACACTGACGATGTCGGCCTCCAGTTGGCGGCGTTCCTCAAGCATCTCAATCCTTGCCGAATCGGCTTCCTGCTTCTTGCGCGCGGCCATGACGGCAAACACGACCACACCGAAGTAGAACTCACGATTGAACAGGGCCCAGGTGTATCCGAGCTGGGTTTCATAAGGATGGGTGTCACGGTTGGCAATCCACCAGGCCGCCCCGGCAAGCCCGGTGATGATGAGGCCGGCGCCAATTCCGTCCCACCAGACGGCGATCACGATGGGCACGGCGTAAAAGATGAACAGGCTGACCTCCCAGCCCGTGACATCATCGAGCCACCCCATCATGAGCGTGATGAACAGCGGAGGCAGCAGGGAAAGCCAGCGGGGCTGCCTGCGCATGAAGATCGTCAGCTCATGCCAGGTGTGCCAGATGGAGCGTTCGGAGCCGGAGATGGATGCGGAAGGTGTCATGCTTGATGAATCTGAAGCTGTTCCCGTGACGAGAGGGCCAGGAAGCGCCGGTAGTCATGGATGTAATCCCCGGGTTCATACGGATGGGATGCCAGCACAAGCAACGCTGAATCCGGGGTCCGATGATGCACGCGTGTCCATGTCATGGGTGGAATCAGCAGTCCCAGCGTCGGCCGGTCGAGGTGAAACACACCCTGATGAAGCCCGTCATCCAGGCTCAGCTCACAGCAGCCGTTCACGCACAGAACGAATTGGGAGCAGCGGAGGTGCGCATGATCGCCCCGAACTTGGCGGGCGGGAATGGCGTAGGTGATGAAGTAACGGCAGGGGATGAAGGGCAGGTCCTCGCGAAACTCCGCCATGGTCAGGCTGCCTCGGACAGGATCCGTGACATGGCGCATTTCAAAGCTACGCACGCCCCTGACAAGGCCCTGGCTGCCGGCTGACTGCTGGAGATCCCGGGTCATGAAATGACGCCTCCTGCCGCCGGATGATGTTCAACGCTTCTCACAAACGACTGCGGCTTGCCCGAGATGGTGAGGAAGGCGCGGCCGACATATTCCCCGATGATTCCCAGCATGAGGAGCTGGGCGCCGCTGAAAATGGTCAGGGCGCCCATCAGCGACGCCCAGCCGGCCTGCCGCCGGCCCAGCAATGCCATCTCCAGCACCACCTCCGCCACAATCGCCAGCCCCAGCAGGCAGAGCAGGACGCCGAGCACGCTGGCGATGCGCAGGGGCATGACGCTGAAGTCACAGAGCATGGTCAGGGCCAGGCGGACAAGCTTGCGCGGTGTGTAACCACTTTTGCCGGAATCTCGTCCGGCATGGCTGACCTTGAGCCTCGTGATCCGGTCGGTGGCCCCCAGGATCATGCCGTCGATGTAAGGGTAGGGGCCCCGGTAGACGGTGATGCGCTCCAGCAGTTCACGCCGCAGGGCGCGGAAGCTCGACAAATAAAGGTCCTCCGGCTTGTTCAGCAGATACGAGGCGCATGCGTTGACCGCGCGGCTGCCCAGGTTGCGAAACCAGTGATGCTTCTTCTCCTCATAGAACGAGTAGGCCACGTCTGCGCCGCTTGAGATGAGGTGTTCGGCCAGCCGCAGGGCCTCGGCGGGAGGGTTCTGCAGGTCGTCGTCCAGGCAGACGACATACTTTCCGACGCTTCGCCGGCAGCCTTCGAGGACGGCGGCGTGTTCGCCATAGTTCCTGGCCAGCCGCACGCAGGTGATCGGGGCGGGGAAGTCTGGCGGCAGGTGGTTCAGCCGGACGGCGGTGTCATCCGTGCTGCCGTCGTCGACCAGCACGAGTTCCCAGACATGGTGACAATCGAGCTTTTGAAAGGCTTCCAGCAGGCGCGTAAGAGTCGGCCCTGTGTTGTAAAGGGCGACGACGAAGGACAGTTCGACGTCATTTGCTGTCGGGGCAGGGGTCATGGAAGTCCTCCTGGGCACGGGGTGCCGGGTTTTCTGGCTACGGCAAAAAGCGAGGAACCGAAGGGAAGGCGCAGGCTGCGGCAGGCTTGAGCGTCAATCATGCCGATGCCATGGAGAAGGGGTGCCAGCCAGCCGGGCTGCATGGCGAGGTCTGATCTTGACTCCTGTCGCGCTGGGCGCCGGCGTCGGCTGATCTGACGCCAGAGCAGCATGGGCAGGAAGGGCCAGGCATTCCAGTAATGTGAGCGAACCACTTCAAAGCCGTGCCGGGCAAGCATCGACTGCACCGCGCCGGCCCGGTAGCGTCGGGCGCCCTGCACGGCGTGGTCGTGCGAGCCTCGCAGGCAGTCAAAGGCGGGCAGGTTGACCACCAGCCAGCCGCCATCCTTCAGGACACGGTTCATTTCCGCCAGCGTCCTGGGTTCCTCGACGGCCTGGTGGTAAAGCACGTCAAGGCTGAGGACCATGTCGAAAAACCCTGTCCGGAAAGGCATGTCGTGCAGCGAACCTTCAAGCGCAGGAACTCCCCGTTCATGGCAATGCCTGAGGGCGGACGGGGAATGATCCAGCCCGCTGAGATGCAGGCCGGAGGCGTATTGTTGCAGATGCCAGAGCATGCCCCCCGTGCCACAACCGGCATCCAGCAGCCGGCCTTGGCCCTTCAGTTTTTCCTCGACCACCCGCATGACCTGTCCGCGCAGGAGCCGATGCCACCAATGGTGGTCCTCGACATTCCTGAGCAGGTCATATTCGGCGGCATTCATGACAGGATGGACTCGATGGCGTCGCAGACCTCATGAACCGCCTCATCGGAAAGATGCGGGTGCAGGGGCAGGGAGAGGACCTCCCGGACAGCTTCTTCCGAGCATGGCAAACACCTGTCCTGGGCAAAGGCAGGCTGACGGTGAAGGGGCGTGGGATAATGAACCGCCACCGGCACTCCGGCGGCCTTGAGCCGGGCCATGAGCCGGTCCCGGCAGCCGCAGCGCACCACGTATTGATGATAAACATGTTCGCAGCCTGGTCTCACCACAGGGGTGGTTAGGCCACGGACATCGCCCAGCCTGGCGTCATAGATCGCCGCCAGCTGCCTCCGCCGACGGGTGGCTGCATCCAGCCTGGTGAGCTTGACCCGGAGCATGGCGGCCTGCAGATCATCCAGACGGCTGTTGATCCCATCCTCCTCACTGATGTGCCGTTCCCTCCAGCCATACTGCCGGAGCCTGGAAAAGCGCGCGGCAAGCATGGCGTCGTCCGTGGCCACCGCACCAGCATCACCCAGGGCGGCCAGATTTTTGGTGGGATAAAAGCTGAACACCGAAGCCCGTCCCAGCGTGCCGGTCATTCTGCCCTGCCAGATGGCGGCATGAGACTGGGAGGCGTCTTCGAGCAACGTGGCGCCATGGCTCCGGGCAAGCTCCTGCAGGGCGCCCAGATCGGCCGGGTGTCCATAGAGGTGAATGGCGAGCACTGCCTTGACCCGGCCAGGTTGCTGCTTCAGCACCCTGGCGGCGGACTCGGGACAAAGCGTGAAGGTGTTGCGGTCAATGTCGGCAAAGATGGGCTCGGCTCCCGCCCGGCGAACTCCGGCGGCCACGGCTGAGGGGGCATGGGCCGGCAGCAGCACGGCACTGCCGCTGCGAATGTCGAGAGCACGCAGCAACAGTTCGATGCCGTCCGTGCCGTTGCCTGTGCCGGTCACATGCCCGATGCCAAGGTAGCGGGCGAATTCCTGCTCAAAGGCCGCTGTCTCCGCCCCAAGGATGTAGTGACCGCTCTCCATCGCCCGTTGAACCGCCGCGACAAGCTCGCGACCACAGCTTCGCTGGTCCGCCAGGGGATAGGGCGGGAACAGGTGGCTCAGGCTGCGGCTCATGCAGCATTCTCAGCGCCTCGTTTCTTGTGGCAAATGACGCCACATGTGGCGGTTTCCGCCACCTGACAAAGCCCAGGCACCCAGGCGCTGCAAACGTGCTTCCTTTCGGCAAATCTTGTTCGTCCAGCCTTCTCAGCGCTGAGGGCGGCATTCTTGCCAGTCTGGAAATTCCGCTGGATTTCCCCCTGCCTCCGTTCACACTCGCCGCCCCTGTTTAATCCAAACAACTTCGCTCCAACCAGCAACACCCTCATGTCTGACAAAGCCTGCTCCCCCCACTGCTGCCCGCGCTTCGACCTTGCTGCCGCCAACCTGATCACCCGTCTCTGGGTCGGCCTTCGTCTTTTCATGGCAGGCCTGGACAAGTTCCGCTCCGGTGACGGCGCCGCCGCCACCTTCAACATGGCCAACTATGACACCAAGACCGGTCTCATCGCCAAGCTGATGTCGGAAAACAGCTTTCTTCCCTCGTTGCTGCCCGCCTCGGCCATCGACGCCTACGCGCACAGCATCGGTTTCGTGCTCCTCATCGTGGGCATCTGGGTCGCCATCGGATTCTTCAGTGAGTTCTCCCTTCTTGCCGCCGGCCTGACCTTCCTCTCCCTCGGCTTCGGCCTGGCCGCCCTGCCGGACGACACCGAACTCGGCGTCAACATCGGCATCGGCATCATGATCGTCTTCCTGGCTCTCAGCACCGTGAAACACGGTTACCTTTCCCTGGACGGCCTGCTTCGCCGCAAGAAGTGCGGTGCCTCGGCTGAAAAAAGCGCTGAAGCCTGAAGTTAGACAGCCCGTAAAGCTCCCTTGAAGCTATGAGCCAAGACCTTCCTTCCTCGAAGCCCGCCAGCGGGCTCGCCAAGTTCATGGACCGCCGTGGATTCCTGCGCAGCAGCGCAGTGGCCGGCGGCAGCCTCTACCTTGCCACCGCCAAAGGTGCCGTCGCCCAGGGCGAGGCCGCCGGACGCACCGTCAAGTGCGCCCTTGTCGGCTGTGGTGCCCAGGGTGACCGCCTCCGTGTCGCCGCCTCAAAGATCCCCAGCGGCATCCAATGGGTGGCCGTTTGTGACATCTGGAAATACAACCGCACGCCGGTGGCCCGCCGCATGGCCTTCGAAAACAAGCACCAGGTCAACGGCCCGGTCGCTGAATACGAAACCATCGAGGAGATGCTGGAGAAGCAGCCCGACATCGAGGCCGTCTTCATCGCCACCCCCGACCACCTGCACGCTCCTTTCTCCCGCCTCTGCCTGGAGAAGGGCAAGGCCGTCTACTGCGAGAAAATGATGTCCAACACCATCGACGGTGCCAAGGACATGGTTCGCGCCTGGAAACAGACCGGCGGCATCTTCCAGATCGGCCACCAGCGCCACTCCAACCCGCGTTACATCCATCTTCGTGAGAAGATCATCAAGAAGGGCCTGCTCGGCCGGGTGACGCACTGCTACGGTCAGTGGAACCGCGGCGTCGCCGCCTCCCAGCCCCTCGGCGTGCCAAAGAACCAGGAAATTCCCGCCGAAATGCTCGCGAAGTACGGCTTCGACAGCATGGAGCAGTTCCGCAACTGGCGCTGGTTTGCCAAATACGGCGGCGGCCCGATCTCCGACCTCGGCGCCCACCAGATCGACATGTTCAACTGGATGTATGAAACCACCCCGGTGTCCCTCTTCGCCACCGGCGGCGTGGATTACTATGACGGCACCGCCGGTCCCGACGGCGCGCCCAAGGCCAAGTTCGAGCTGCCGGACAACGTCATGTGCCTTTATGAGTACAAGACCAAGGACGGTGTGATGCGCGCCTATTACCAGGTGCTCACCACCACCGGCTCCCAGGGCTATTACGAGAAGCACATGGGTGTCTCCGGCTCCGCCATCATCTCGGAAAGCCCGACCTACAACCAGGTCTATGCCGAACCCTCCAATGACTGGAGCCAGTACGCCGCCGGGGATGATCCCATCCTGGTGAAGGCTCCGGATGCCGTGAAGAATAAATTCTGGGAGCATCCCCGCTCCTGGGCCAAGCCGCCGCCCAAGTCCTACAACGTCTCCGGCACCGCCAAGGCTGTCGCTGACGCCCGCGAGTCCAAGGCGCTCGATCCCTGGGAGATCCCGGTCATTCTCGATGTCTATCCCCACACCCCGCATGTGGCGAACTTCATCGAGGCGGTTCAGCAGAAGAGCCATGACCACCTCACCTGCAACGTCGTTCAGGCCTTCAAGTCCTGCGTCACAGTCCTCACCGCCTATGAGTGCCTGAAGACCGGTCAGAAGCACCTCTTCACCCCTGCAGATTTCGAGGTTTAATTCTCCCATCACGGATTCAAAAACGCAGACTGAGAACCTGAAAAACCTTCCCTGGTATTTTTCAGTTCTCAGTTTGCAGTTTTCAGACCGCCACCCATCATCCGCCCCTCGTTTGATCTCCCCCATGAAATACACCACACCCGCCCTCCTCCTCTCGCTGGCCCTCGTGTCCTGCGGAGAAAAGAAAGACGCCGCCGCCCCTGCGGCTGACGCCGCCAAGGCTCCCGCTGCCGCAGCAGCACCTGCCGCTCCTGCCGGCGACCAGGAAGAAGTCAAAATCGACTTCCCGAAGCCCATGTTCATCGGCACGCCTGTCCCAGCCCAGCTTCCCAACCTGGAAAAGCCTGATCCCAGCAAGATCATCAAGACCTTCCTGGCTCCCAAGGGCACCGTGAACCTTGCCAAGGGCAAGACCGTGACCTCCAGCGACCCCGCTCCGATCATCGGCGACCTGCCCCTCGTCACCGACGGTGACGCCGACGGTTCCGACGGCTGCTTCGTTGAGCTCGCCCCTGGTCCTCAGTGGGTGCAGATCGACCTTGGCGCCGCCACCACCCTCAGCAAGGTCGCCATGTGGCACTACCACAAGCAGGCCCAGGCTTATGTGGATGTCGTTGTTCAGCTGTCCGATGATCCCGAATTCAAGAAGGGTGTCACCACCATCTGGAACTCCGACCATGACGACACCCTCAAGCTCGGCGCCGGTTCCGACCCCGCCTACATTGAGACCAACCACGGTCGCGTGATCGACGCCAAGGGCACCAAGGCCCGCTACGTCCGCCTGACCAGCAATGGCAACACCTCCAACGAGATGAACCATTACTGCGAAGTCCAGGTGTTCGGCGTTCCCGGCAAGTAATCTGCCGGTCAGCGTCTGCGCTTTTTCCGCCGCCGCGAAGTTTTCTTCGCGGCGGTTTTTTGTGCCTTTGGAGTGGCCTTGGAATTCGTGCTTGTCGCCAGCCTGTCCCGGATCTGCTTGAGTACATACAGGCAGGCCATGAGGGCCGAGATCATCTGAATGACGGCCGTAGAAAGCGCGATGCCGGCCGTGCCCAGGGGACGCATCAGCACCCAGTTCAGCAGAGCGTTGCCGACGAGGCCGACCGTGGAAAGAAGCATGATGAAACGGGTCGCCTGCATGGCCACCACCACGCGCGAAGCCAGGCTGCCGATGATGTAGAAGGGAATCTGCAGGGCCGCGAAGCGCAGCACGCCGGCCACACGGGCCGTGTCCTCCGGGGTGAAGGAACCGCGCTCAAAGAGCAGCCAGATCACCCAGGGGGCCAGCGCACAGAGCAGCAGGGCGGCTGGCAGCGCCAGGCTGAGGATCATCGCCGCACTGGTGAAAAGCTGCTGCTTCACACCCAGCCAGTCCCGTCGCGCCACCTTGTCGGCGAAATAAGGAAACAGCACGTCACAGCTCGGTCCCGCCGTGACCGCCAGGATGATGCCGCAGACCTTGTCCGTGTAGCTGAGCACGGTCACGCTGCCCGCTTCCAGCCAGGAGGCCATGGTCTGGTCCACCACCACCGCGCTGCTGAAGATGCCGCCGGCAAAAAGGAAGGGCAGGGAATTCTGCACCACCTTCTTCAACTCCGGCTCGGGGCCTCGCAGACAGCCGGCAACGAACTTCACCGTCAGGGCCTCCTTTCTCCAAAGAACGAGGATCAGGACCAGCAGATGCAACAGGGCTCCCGCCACCGTTCCGGAGACGAGAAGCTGCACGTCCGGCTGGGTGCGCCCAGCCACCAGCCAGCCGAGTATCGCCAGAGGCACCAGCATCGGCGCCGCCGTGGCCGCCAGGAACTGCTTGTCGGCGCGCAGCCAGGTGCCCAGCTGGTAACTGAGGCCGAACGAAAGCATGAAAGGCAGCAGGTCGCGCAGCAACCGGCTCGAGAGCTCCTGCTTTTCCGGTGAAAAACCTCGCGTGGTCCAGGTCACGATGGAGGGGGCCAGCAGGTAGATCATCAGGCCCACGGCCAGCAGGCTGAGGGCGTGGACCAGGCTGCTTTGCACCGCCAGCCGCCGGGCTCGCAGGGCATCCTTCTGATGAGTGACCTCGGCAAACTGGGGCAGGAAGGCCTCCGGCAGCCCGCCCCCGATCAGCGCGGCGACAAAGGTCAGCAGCCCGAAGGAGAACATGAAGGCGTCCAGCTCGTCGCTGATGCCGAACTGCCTCGCCACCGCCGCATCCTTGATGAAGGAAACCGCCTTGGCGGCCACGGTCAGCACGGCCACCAGGACAAAGCCCGACACCATGCGCGACCCCAGGGCCTTTTGGAGCAGCGGCTTCAGCCGGGCGGTCAGTTGGGAGAGTGCGGGATGCAAAACGCCGGAAACATAAGAGCCTCCTCCCGGTGCGGCAAGGGTTGCGTGTCGATCACGACTCCGTTCCGGGAATTTTCTTGGTCGGCAGGCAGATCGAAGCCGGAAACCAGTCCTGCCAGGACTGGGGCTGCGTTTTTCGCGCTTCCTGTCCTCGGACGCTTTGTGTTAAAAATTGGTTCGTCCATTGCCCGACCATTTTCCCGCGTCATGATCCGTCTTCTTGTTTTGACCTGCCTCTGGGTTCCGGTGCTTGCCCTCGCCCAGTCCGGCACAGGCCTCACGGGTCAGTATTATGACACCGCAACCTTCACCACGCTGAAGACCACGCGCACGGACGCGACCGTGGACTTCAACTTTGGCACGTCCATCCCCTCGGGCACCTCGATCACCAACGCGGACACGTTTTCCATCGCCTGGTCGGGACAGGTCGAGCCTGAGTTTTCCGGGCTTTACACGTTTTATGTTAGCGCAGACGACGGCGCGCGGCTCTGGGTGAACGACCAGATGGTGGCTTCGCGGACCTTTGTGGCCGCGTCTGCGGAGATGCGGGGGCAGGTGAGGCTGACGGCGGGCCAGCGTGTCAACATTCGGCTGGAATACATCGAGCAGACGGAGGGGGCGTCGGTGAAGCTGGAATGGTCCTGCGCCTCGCGGGCCAGGGAGGTGATCCCCATGACGCGGTTGTATCCGGCACGCGTGGACAAGGTCGGAGGAAGCCTGCTGAAGGAGCATTGGAGCGGCATCGCGGAAGGTACCCTTGAGTCGCTCACCTCGAGCGTGAACTATCCGGGCAAACCTGGCGGGCGCGAGTTTGTCACGACCTTTGAATGCCTGGCGCAGAGCTGGGCCGATTCTTATGGCACACGCGTGACGGGTTACATCGTGCCTCCGGTCACAGGCAGCTACACGTTTGCGGTGAGCGGAGACGAGGTCGTGGAGCTCTACCTGAGCACGGACGCTTCGAGCGCCAACAAAACTCTCATTGCCAGCGTCGGCAGCGCGACGGCGTTTCGCGCCTGGGGCACGCCTTCGAGCGCACGAACCCTCACGCAGGGCGTTCGCTACTATGTGGAGTTGCTGCACAAGGAGACCACGGGAACGGATCACTGGTCCGTAGGCTGGAAAAAGCCGGGCGACTCGGCCTTCTCCGTGATTCCGGGAAGCGCGCTCGCCCAGCCGGGCACGACCACTGCTCAGCCGGCCGAGGCGAACCTGCTCAACACGATGGCGCAGGAGCATCCGCGCCTGTTCTCCACGGCGGAGCGCTTTGCCAGACTCAAGGAGGCTTATCTGAACCCAGCGGCGTCACAGGCGAAGACCTGGGCTGTGGCGGCGATCAATTCGGCCAACACGATTCTCACGCAGCCGCCCGTGACCTACGCCCAGGATGTGCGCGGCACGATTCTCGACCAGGCGCGCACGGTGAAGGACCGGCTTTACAAACTCGGGGTCGCCTGGTGGATGACCGGTGATGCGCAGTATGCCGAACGGGCGTGGACGGAGTTGAACACCGTGGCCGACAACACGCTCTTTCCCGACTGGCATCCCGCGCACTTTCTCGACACGGCGGAAATGACCCATGCATGCGCCATTGGCTACGACTGGTTTTACCACTACTGGGACAGCACCCGCCGCAGCACGCTGCGCACCGCCATCATCAACAAGGGCCTCAACGCCGGCCTTTCCCAGTACACCGCCAACGTCGGCTGGTCGCAGAGCGATGGCAACAACTGGAACCAGGTGTGCAACGGCGGCCTGACCATGGGGGCCCTGGCGGTGGGCACGGAGAGCGAGGCGCTCGTGGAAAACATCCTCAACCGCGCCATCAACTCCACCCGCCCCTGCTGGAAGCATTTCACCACGGACAACGGCGCCTGGTATGAAGGGCCGGGATACTGGGGCTACACCACGGAATATGGCATCCGCATGCTCGCGGCCCTGGAGTGGGTGCTGGGCAGCGACTTCGGCATCGGTGCCACGCAGAATGTCTCTGAATCCGGCTTCGCGCCGATCCTGTCGCTCGGCACCTCCAACGTGATCTTCAATTACGCCGACTCCGGGGCGGGCGGCGCTTCGCGCGGGCCGGTGTTTCAATGGATGGCCCGCCGCTACGGCCTGCCGGTCTATGATTGGTGGAACAACCAGGGCGGCGGCGGTGCCCTCGATGCGCTCTGGTGGAACGACAGTACGACGTCACCGGAATCCGCCGGTCAGCAGCCTGACATGGCCTTTCATGGTGAGTCGGGCACGGTCTTCAACCCGCAGGAGATGGTGACGATGCGCGGCCGGTGGAATGACTCGCGTGCCACCTTTGTTGGCGTGAAGGCCGGCCAGATGGGGGCGGATCATGGCAACCTCGACGCGGGCACCTTTGTCATCGATGCGCTGGGCAAGCGCTGGTTTCATGACCTGGGCAGCGACAACTACGCCCTGCCGAACTACTTCAATGACACCTCAAGCAGCACCGCCGTGGACCGCTGGGATTATTACCGCATGCGGCCGGAGGGACAGAACACGCTCTCCATCAATCCCGACGGCAACGCAGGCATGATCCTGAATGCCGTGGCACCGCTGCTGAGCTATCAAAGCGAGACCGGCGGCACGGGCTCGTTTGTCATTCATGACCTCACACCGGTGTACAGCGGCATGACCAGGGTGTGGCGCGGCACCCGGCTCATGGGCGCGCGCAACCAGGTGCTGGTGCAGGACGAGATCCAGGCCGGAACAGGCAAGACGATGTGGTGGTTCGCGCATTACACTTATCCTGCCACGACGGTCACGCTGGACCCCGATGGCACGGGTGCGATGCTCACGCAGGGCGCGGAGCGTCTCTGGTGCAAGATCGTCAGCGGCGGCGGCACTTTTCAAATCATGGACGCCGTGCCTCTGCCCGGTTCGGCAAATCCGGTGACGGCTCCGGCGCAAAACGCCAACACGGGTTACAAGAAGCTCGCCATCAATCTCACCAATGTCACCAGCACCACGCTCGCCGTGTGGTTCGTGCCGCTGAGCACGGGCGAGGCCGTGCCCGCGACACTGCCCGCAGTGACCGCCTTGAACACCTGGAACATCGCCGGTGCCAACGACGCACCCGTGGTCACCGGCAGCGTCGCCACCAGCAATGGTGAGAACCCGGTGGACATTGACCTGCGCAATTACATCACCGACGACTCGACGCCCGGCGCGCAGATGCTGTTCACGGTGGGCAACGCCGTAAATGGCACGGTGACGCTGCTTGCGGACGGTTTCACGGCACGTTTCACGCCCACGCCGGGCTACACGGGCGTGCCCAGCTTCACCTTCACCGCGACTGACGCGGGCGGAAATGCCGACACACTGTTGGTTTGGGATTTTGACCTGCCAGACGCCAGCACCGCCAACCAGGCCGTGGATGCGTCGGGCAATGCCCGCGATGGCGTCATTGATTTCGCGGCCTCAGGCACCTACGGCCTCGTCACGGACAGGCCGGGGGCGCTTGCCCAGCAGGGGGCACGGTCCGTCGATCTTGTGGAAGACGGCACGAACGCCACCCGCGTGCAACGGGGTGTCTCGGCCTCCGAGATCGACTGGAACCTGGCGAACTGGAGTGTCGCGGGCTGGTTTAAACGCCGGGACACGACGAGCGACGACATGATCTGGCACATCAGTGACGGCGACGGCTTTGGCAGCAATGATGAATTGTATCTGAATTGTCCCGCAGGCCAGACGACGGTGCGCCTGCAGCACTTCAATGCCGCTGGCGTTGTTCTGGATGTTGACATCCCCATGACCGGCATCAGCCCCGGAGCCTGGCATCATTTTGCCGTCGTCCGCAGCGGCGGCACGATCAGCCTTTACATCGACGGCACCCTCGCGGGCTCGGATTCGACCTTCGCGCTTGCCTTGAACCAGACCAGCCCGCTGGTCTTTGGCGGTCATGCCTCCACGACCTTCGCCCCGCAGCGCTGGTTTGACGGCGGGCTCGATGACCTGCTGGTGAGCAGGTCGGCCCTCGATGCCGGCCAGGTCGCTTCTCTGGCGGGCGGAATCACCGCGCGTCACCTGGGCGGGCTAACCACGACGGCCACCCTTTCTCTCTCGGCCGCTGTGGTGAACCATGTTTGGACCAACACGACGGCAGGCACGTGGTCGACAGGCACGAACTGGCAGGCCGGTGTCGCGCCCGCGAGCAGTCGCGGCGCCTCGGTGCAGTTCTTCACCGGCCAGACTCTCGCCGGAGTGACCGCGACGTCCACCAACGATCTCTCCGGCCTCCTGCAGATGAACAATCTGACATTCGCAGGCACGAGCAGCGCCGCCTCGACCATCCAGGTGACGGGCGGCACCTTCCATCTGCTCAACAACGGCACCACCCTGCCCACCGTCAACCTCACGGGCACTTCCGGCCCCGGCACGAATGTGCTGACCTATAACATCAACACGCCCATGGTGCTTGGCGCGGACACCACCTTCCAGGCGACCAACAGCGGCACCTTCATCTTCAACGGAGATCTCAGCGGTACCGGGGGTGTGATTCGCAGCAGCAGTTCCAGCCGCCTCGTGCTTGCGGGCGCCAACACCTACACCGGCGACACCACCATCAGTTCCGGCACGCTGCAAATCGGCAACGACGGAGCCGTCGGCAGTCTCGGCACGGGTGACGTGATCAACAACGGCACGCTGCGCTTTGACCGCACCGGCACGCTCTCCGTGCCCAATGCCATCACCGGCACCGGCGGCCTGCAGATTGACTGCCCCATCAATGCCGGCACCGTCGTGCTGAGCGGCACCAACACCTTCGATGGCGCGGTCAACGTGTCCGGTGGCACGCTGCGCATCACCAACAGCACCGCTCTCGGCGATGGCAGCAAGACGATCACGCTGAGCAACGGCACTGCAGGCGCGCCCCACCTCAGCCTCGATGGAAGCGGTGATTCCATTGAGCTGCCCAACACCATCAGCTATGTCACCAGCAGTGCGACCGGTGCCATCATCAATGAAGCAGGTGACAATGTCCTGCTCGGTGCTGTCAGCCTGACGGGCGGTGGCGGCGACACCAAGATTCTTTCCAACGCAGGCACGCTCACCCTGGGCGGGCCGGTTGCGCCGATCACGACGGGACGAAATCTTCTGCTGGATGGCGCGGGATCGGGCGTCCTCACCCATGTCATCAGCAACGGCCTCAGCGGCGGTTCGACCTACGTGCTCCTGGGAGTCAACAAGCTGGGGGTCGGGACCTGGACGCTGGCAGGCAGCAATTCACACGGTGGCGTCACGACCGTGACTGCGGGCACTCTCGTGATGGCAAACCCCAACGCACTTGGTGCCGGCGGCCTGACTTATGGCAGCACCGGCAGTGGAACCAGCATCACCTCCGGGGCCGTGCTGGATCTCATGGGACAGCAGGGAATCCATGAAGTCATCACCGTGCGCGGCACCGGCATCAGCAGCGGCGGTGCTTTGATCAACAGCAGCACCACCCCTTCCAGCATAACCGCCGGCATGGTTTCCTACATCAGCACCAGCGCTGGAGGCACGCACAGCACCGTGCCCGAGGTCAGCCTCAGCGGTGGCGGTGGCAGCGGTGCGGCCGCCGTGGCCACTCTGGGCCTGAGTGCGGCCAGCTTCACCATCGCAGGCGGAACTACGGTTTATTCGACCGCGCCCACCGTCACCCTCAGCGGGGGAGGGGGCAGCGGCGCTGCCGCGACCGCCGTTTTGACAGGGGGTGTTGTCACCGGCATCACACTCTCCAACACCGGCACGGGTTACACCTCGGCTCCCACCATCGCCTTCACCGGCGGCACCATCACCACGGCCGGTGTCAACCCCACCGGCACGGGCAACGCCAGCAACTTTGTCGTCGCAGGTGTTCAGGTCACCAACCCCGGCAGCGGTTACACCAGCGCGCCTTCCGTGACCTTCAGCAGCGGCACCGGCACAGTGGCGGCAGCCAGTCTCTCCGCCGTCATCCTTGGTGCGAACTCATCGATCGGGGGGGCGGGCGACATCATCATCGAGCCTGGCATCACCGGAGGCTTCACCCTTGGCAAGGTCGGCGCGGGTACGCTTGTCCTCAGCGGCGCCAGCACCCATAGCGGCCAGACCACCCTCAGCGGCGGTCGTCTGATTCTCAGCGGCAGTCTCGCCGGGGCGCTGACCACCAACAACGGCTGCATCTTTGCCCCGCAGGGCACGCCCTCCGTCGGTGGCGCGCTCACGCATTTTTCCTCGTCCGTGCTGCAGGTGCGCTTGAACGATTCAACCGCAGGCACCGGCTATGATCAGCTCAGCGTGGCCGGCAATGTCACCCTGGCTGGCACGCTTGAACTGATCTGCGGGCCTTATCTTGCCCCCGGCAGCATCTTCACCCTCGTGAACAAAACCAGCGCCGGAGCCATCTCCGGCACCTTTGCAGGAAAACCCGGCAACAGCACCTTCACCACCGGCGAAGGCTACACCTTCCAGATCAGCTACACCGGCGGCAACGGCAATGATGTCGTCCTCACGCTCATCACCACCCCGATCGAACAATGGCGCCACTCCCATTTCGGCAGCATCTTCAACACAGGCGGTGGCCTGGACAGTTTCGATGGTGACAAGGACGGCGCCTCCAACCTCCTGGAATATGCGACCAGGATGAATCCGGTCGCATCTGATCTCGTGCCGCAAAGCGCCCAGAAAAACGGCTCTGTGATTGATTTCGTCTTTACCAGGAACACATCCGCGACGGATGTGACCTTCCTCGTGGAATGGAGCGACACGCTGGGCAATGACTGGAGCACTGTGGGTGTGGGCGCTCCGGCCGTCCTGAGTGACAATGGCGTGACCCAGCAGGTGAAGGTGACCGTGCCCGCCGGCAGCGGCGTGAACAAACGTTTTGTGCACCTCAAGGTGACACGTCCTTGATCCCCGTGGCGGCAGCAGCTTTCAAGATGACGTGATCCCTCCATCAGCATCCCTTCATGGTTGGGCATCTCCAGGGAATAATCCTGTTATGATTTCACGAATGACGGTGATGATCGGCGTTGTCTGATGCGTGCAGAGGGGGCAGCGCGGGCATCAAACAAAAGGAGCCAAGGAATCGCTTAATTCGGAGTGGCCTCGCCGTGGGGATAGCGGTAGTCGGCCTTGGCGTCGGTGGAGACTTGAACCGTCGATCCATCCTGGATGGAATACAGGAAAAGCTTGCCGGCTGCATGATACACGATGGACGACTCGTCCTTCGTGAAGCGTGGATAGGCGAACCAGATTTTCCGGCCTTCCGCATTGGCGAAGGGTTTGAGGTTGGTGATTTGGCGCTCCTTCACGTCGAAGTCGGCGAGGTAGAGTGTGCGGCCGGGAAACTCATGCTTGAAGCCGGTTTGATACTCAAAGCAGATCCTGGTTTCGCTCGGCGAGATGCTCACCCGGTCGAGAATGCCTTTGTCAGCCAGTTCACAGGCCACGCGCTCAAACTTTGGCTCGCCTGCGGGATTGGGTGTCATCAAGAAGTAGCCCCTCGCCTGATTCGGCGGCTTGGACGACACAAACAGGCGGCCATCTTTGACGGCTGAATGCACCCATGAGTGATAGCCCTGGCCCGTGAGCTGAACCTCTTCGCCAGGCTTGCCCCCGATTTTGCCGGCCATGATGTAGTAGCTCAGCTTGCCCGGCACCTTGCGGTTCCAAACAGGCGTGTTGCTACCATCGCGTGTCCAGGTGGGGTTGAAGTCCGTGAAGGTGCCGTCGGAGAGTGGGTGAAAGCCCGAGCCGTCCGTATTGATGATGCACAGGCTGGTGATCCAGTTGTTGACATCAGGGTCGTCCTTCAGGCGTCGGAAGAATACCAGATGATCGCCGGTCACCGACCAAGAGGGCTTGAAATCCCAGTGCCCGCTGGTGATGGGCTTTCCCTCGGGCTCGCCCAGGATCGTGATGTGAATCTCGCCGTCCTTGTAATAGGAGGCACGTGGAGCCTGCTGCCCATGAAGAACGGCATGAGCAAGGACAGAAAGGAAAAGCACCCGAAGCATGAGCGCTTAAACGTCGGAAACAGGGGCGGCTTTCCAGCCATTGCCCAAGGCGCGATGCCTCCAAGGCCTCATCAGATCACCCTCGGGATCGTGGCCCGCCTGGAGCGATAGGTGAGGGGATGGATCTGATCGAGCGGATTTCCACCGAATCCACTTCACGTCCAGATGCTCAACTCATTGATTATGAATCCACGAACGGCAAACGGGAGGTGAAAAAAGTGGAGAGCTGAATTTCGCGTTTGCATGGAATTTGCGTGGTGGTGTTCAGATCCAAGGTTTAATTAGACTTTAAAAAAAACCCTTTACCCAAGCTCAAAAAGCGCACATTCCGAAGAAAATAGTGGCAACTGTCCGGACTTGTGTTGCCTGATTCGTGCTGGTCAAACTTTGATGTTCGTATTTGGGCTGGGCGATTTTTCAGACTTTATTCAACAAGCATTATTCAATTATGAAAAGTTTACGTTTGCTTATGCATGCCACCTTTATGATGGCCATTCAAATGTCGGTCGCACCGGCGCATGTTCCTGGCATCTTAAATTACCAAGGCAGGCTAACAGTCGGTGAAGTCAATTTCGATGGTGGAGGGCTTTTCAAGTTTGCACTCGTGGATGCAAATGGCATCGAGACCTACTGGAGTAACGATGGCACGAGTCAAGCGGGCGGCGAACCAGATGCAGCTGTGGCAGTAAATGTGCGTCGAGGGCTTTACAGCGTCCTACTTGGTGATACCAGCATTCCCAATATGAACACCATCCCATCCAGTGTCTTCAATAACATGGATGTTCGACTGAGGGTGTGGTTCAATGATGGAACAAAAGGCTGGCAGAAATTGAGCCCTGATCAGCGTATTGCAGCCGTTGGATACGCAATGATGGCTGGTAGTGTGCCAAATGGCTCCATTACGACGGCGAAAATTGCTGATGGCGCTATTACTAACGAAAAGCTGGCGATGGGTGCTGCACTAGCCAATATCAACTCAGCAGGTCAGGCGACTGTGCCTTCTGGGGGGATGATACTTTCATCATCTGAAAATCAGACTCTTTTAGATGCTGGCTACATCAAAGTGGGTTCGGCTCTTCTCTCCAATGCAGCTCCATCAGCCCGAAGTGATCATGTGGCTGTCTGGACTGGCTCAGAAATGATTATTTGGGGCGGTGCTTCCAGCACGCCCTTGTTCGATGGTGCTATCTACAATCCCGGAAAAAAGACTTGGCGCACGATGTCAAAACTCAATGCGCCTCCGTTATTTACTGCTTCTAAAGCAGTATGGACTGGATCCGAGATGATAGTATGGAACGGCGGCGTTAATGGCGGGTCGCCTAGAGGCGCAATTTACAATCCCCAAACAGACTCTTGGCGACTTATCTCAATGAACTCAGCTCCCTCCCCGCGTTTGTCGGAAACGTGTATCTGGACGGGTGAAGAGATGATAGTTTGGGGTGGGCGTGCGAACTTTGGAGCGATGGCCCCTTTAAACACGGGAGCTCGCTATAATCCAAGCAAAAACGAATGGACCGCAACTACGACTTCTGGAGCTCCCACGCCTCGTTTCGATCATTCTGCAATTTTCACTGGCACTGAAATGATAATTTTTGGTGGGGAAAGTCCGAATGGAGACTTATCGAAGGTGATAAAATATAATCCAATAACAGATACGTGGACTTCCACCGTAGGATCAAATTCGCCTACATTTTTTGATCGTCACAGTGCGTTTTGGACCGGTTCGAAAATGATCACGTTTGGTGGATCTGGTGAGGTCGGCGGCGTTTTTTGCTACCCGATGCCAATATGCATTTACGATTTAGAAATGAACTCTTGGGAGATTATTGATTCGGCTGAATCTCCTGATGTAACGATCGATTATAGAGTTGCGTGGACAGGGTCCAAGCTTATGGTCGTGGGTGGAGTTAACAACGAAGGCACGTATTCAAAAAATGCTTTTATTTTTGACCCAGTTAGCAAAAACTGGTCAGGAGTCGAGGCGTTAGCAAACATTAGCCAACGAAAAAGACTAAGCTTAGTAAGGGCGAATGAGCAGATGATTGCTTGGGGCGGTTATCATGACTCTTTTGGATTTTTTGGTGATGGCGCGACATTCAATCCATCGACAAATTTCTCTGAAGAAATAGGTTCAGCTACATTTCTTCATTTATATCAAAAGCCGTAAATGCTGATTGATTATTCCTTTTGCGTTGAATCTACCGACTAACCTCGCCCTTGTCTCCGACAGGTATATCCGCGTGTTTTCGAAAGCCATCAGCCAGTTCCTGAGCCTAGTCTTGCTGGCGTGCAGTGTAGTGCATGCCCATGTGCCGGGCATTCTCTCCTATCAGGGAAGAATCACGGTTAGCAATGCGCCGGTCACGGGTACGGGGCAGTTTAAGTTTGCCCTGGTGAATGGCAGCGACGGCTCCATTTTGTGGAGCAACGACGGCATTAGCACCTCCGGCAGCGAGCCCACGGCCAGTGTGAGCCTGACCGTCTCCGCCGGCCTGTATTCGGTGCTTCTGGGGGCGAACATGACGCCGGTGTCTCCGGAGGCCTTTGACCATCCGGAGGTAACGGGCACGGTTTTCCCTCCTTTGAATGCGATATATCACTCCGACCTAATGGGCATGGTGCAGCATTACTCGAGCGCCGTTGCCGTATCCGAGTTTGCGATGTCTCCCCTGACAGGCGGCCAGCCCGGCTATGTGCTGATCCAATGGTGATTGGTTCAGTCAGTACGCCTTTGGCGACCTTAACCCGTCTTCTTCTGCTCCATGAGATCGTTCATTTTAACCGTGCTGCTGACAGCGTTTTTGCCAGGCCTGCTTGGGGCGGCTGTCCGCAGCGGTGGTGCCTATGCGGTGCCAGCGGAGGCCCAGTCTTTGGGCGGGGGATTCTCCGCCAACGGCCCTTATGCCAATGAATCCAGTCTGGGGCTGATCGGCGGTGAGTCAGTTGCCCCCAGTCCGGCTCTGAAGGTGGACGCCGGCTTCAACTCGTCCGCTTTAACCGGGGGTATTGCCCCGGAAATCGAGATCAGCAGCAGTTCGCTGGACTTTGGCAGTGTCGCCATTGGCTCCACCGCCAGTCTGGATCTTGTGATCAGCAACACAGGAACGCAGGCACTAACCCTGTCCCGAAGACTGGAGGGCCTTCACGCGGCTCAATTTACCACGAATGTGCTGCCCACGACCCTGGCGGCAGGCGGGCAGGTGACGCTGACGGTAACCTTTGCGCCTGATGACACTGGTGCACATGAGGCAACCCTGGTGCTGACGAGCGATGACGATGATGAGAGGGCTTTGAACATCGCCCTGACAGGGACGGGTACGGTGCCACCCCAGCCGGTGTTTGACGTGCAACCGTTGAGCCAGGTGGTTTTGCTGGGCGGTGCGGCGGCATTCAACCCGGTGGTGACGGGAGATAATCCGATAACGTTCCAGTGGAGGAAGGGCACGGCGGTGATCAAAGGGGCCATGCAGACCTCTTACAGCATTCCGACCACGAAGAGCTCGGATGCAGGAGTTTACACTTTGGTGGCGGACAATTCCGTAGGAGCGCCAGTGGCCTCCCAGCCAGCTTACTTGGCCGTGGTGACGCCGGTTTCGGGCACTCAGGTGCTCAAAAAAGGCACGACGCTGAACCTGAAGGCCACCGTGGCCGCGCCGACGGCCCCGGGTGTGGGGATACGGTATGTTTGGAAGCTCGGCACGGAGGTGCTGGTCAATGGCACACGGCTCAGCGGGGCGGTGGTGAGCGGCGCGGAAAAGGCGGCGTTGAGCATCACGAAAATGGGGCTGGAAGAAGCGGGGGACTACACCTGTGTGGTCACTCTGGACACGCCGAGGAATGACCCGGAAGTGGCCCACGGGGTGAACACGGTGCGTGTGGTGGACGCGGCGCCGGAGATGAACCCGATCCCCCTGCCGGTGACGGCTTATGTGGGGCAGGTGATTGGCGAGCATGGTGAGAAGTTGACAGCGACGAACTTTCCCTCGGGCTTCCAGGCCAGCGGGCTCCCCGCAGGCTTGAAGCTGGACGCGAAGACGGGCCGGATCACCGGCCAGCCGACGACTGCGAGCAAGAAGGACAAGCAGGGGGATGTGATCCCGAACAAGATCATCTTCAAAGCCACAAATGCCTGGGGCACGGGGCAGCCAGAGGAGAACCTGATGACGATCCTGCCGCTGCCCGCAGTCTTTGCAGGAAGCTACACCGGGCTTGTGGCCCGGGACGATCGCAACGGTGGCACTGGGGAGATGGGCGGGCTGGTCTCCATCACCGTCTCCGGCACAAGCGCGGTGACCGGCAAGCTGACATTGTTGGGCAAGCAGAAGCCTTTCACCACCAGCCTGCGCACGGCGGTGGACGGACTCACGGGCAAGATTCTGGCGCGGGTGAGCTTCTCGCGGTCGACTCCGGACTCCGCTGCCCTGGTGGTGGACATGACCCTGACGGTGAAAGCCGAGGATCGTTCGTTTGCAGGAGATCTGGAATGGGCGGGCGTTGCCGGGACCGGCAAGAGCACGCTCAGCGGCTGGCATAATCAGACGGCGCCGATGGTGACGGTTCCGGGAGTGTTTAACAGCGCCCTCTTGAGTCAAGCGCCGGAGGGAGATGCGGACTACCCACAGGGCACGGGTTATCTAACTCTGACGGTCAGCACTGCCGGCGTGGCAACCTGGGGCGGCAAGCTGTCGGACAACAGCACGATCACTGGCAGCAGCAACCTCGGCCCCCTGGGGCAGGTGCCCCTGCATCTGCCGCTTTACACGAATACCGGCAGCCTGCAGGGCTGGTCGAAGATCACCGACAACGGTGTGGATGGCACCCTGGACTGGTTCAAGGCGGAGCAGCCCAGCAAGAGTACGACGCGCAGCTACAAGGGCGGCTTCCTGCTGCATAACCTGACGGTCGAGGGTGGCAGATACATCAAGCTCACCACGGGCAACCGTGCGATGGGGCTGGTGGGAGACCTGCAGGCGGTGCTGAAGGATGGCGGGCTGGGCGGCCTTGTCTCGCAGGGGATGACCCTGACGACGGGGAACTCTTTCAACATCCCTTCGAATGGCATCAACCTAAAGCTAAGCCTGAATGCCGCGACGGGCTTGCTGACAGGCAGCTTCACCCAGCCGGGGCTGACACTGGCGACACCACGCAAGGCGAATATCTTCGGAGCCTTGATCCCAGGCAGTGGCCATGGCGTGGGCTTCTTCAACCTCCCTGAGAATCCGGACGCCATGGGGGAGACCCCTGCAAATACACCGATGCATTCCGGTTTTGTCGAGATCAAGGCGCAGGATTGAGCGCCGAAGGCAACACACCTACCCGTCTTCCGGCAGCGTTCAGGCAGACAGCCACCCAATCAGTTGAGGGGGCGTCCTGGTCGTCAAAAGCCAGTCGTCTGTATCGGCGCAAGTGCTCCGCCCTCGCCTTCCTGGTCTTGGCAATCTCCGCCTAGATCATCGTCTGGGTCACCAACCACCGCTCGGGGGTTCGAATCGGCGCTTCCCGTGTAGATTGCATTCAGGCAGATGTCGAGGATGTCCCCGCCGCTCAAGCCCTTGGAAAGCTCCGCGAGAGCCGCGTAATCCCCCCGCACCCGCTCCGGGTTGGGAAGATGGAGGGCGAACAGTTCCCGGCGCATGAAAGCGTTGGGAATGCAGTGACGTTCGGTCACCTCAGGAAGTTTAATGCCATGAAGCTCGTCAGAACCGCCACTTTTGCCGCCGGATTGTTTTACGTTTGTCTATGGTCCCGAATCGGACTCGGCGATGAGACGGCGGCCCGGCTCATTCCCGGGAGCGCCTTCACCATCCCGTTCCCTGAGATGCCGCCGACTTACTGGTCGATGGCAACCTCCAAGCAAGGGGTGGCGCGAATGTCGATCGCGCTCCCCAAGAACTATACGCCGAGCGGCAGGTTCCCGCTCCTTGTCTTCCTGCACGTCGGCAGCGGTGGCAATGGCGGACCCAAGGCGGCTATCGTGTCAGCGATGACCGAGGAACAGGACTTTGTTTGCGCGTCCATGCCCTTCTTCAAGAAAATCGATCCCAAGGCCCCCGGCGGCAATGTCGTCATGCGGGATGAGGACGCCCGGCACATGTGGCCCTTCTTCCGCACCATGCTCGCCAAACTCTTTGATGTCATCCCGAACATCGACAGAAGCCGGATGATCATCGGCGGCTCCTCCAACGGTGCTCACGCCACCCAGGGTCTGATCGATGAATCCGATGGAGACATTGCAAAACAGTTCTCCGCCTTTTTCTTTATCGAGGGAGGCGGCCGCCTGAAGCATTACGAGCTGCTGAAGGGGAAGCCGTTTCTGATGGTCTCCAGCCAGAAAGCCTCAAAGCCCCGGGCACAGGAGATCATCGAGCAAGCCAAGGCTGCCGGTGCCTCGACCACGTTTATCTATGAGGATGCCGGGGGCCATACAATCCCGATGAAGGCGGCCCCCGCCATCCGTGCCTGGCTCATCGAACAGGCGACAAAGACCGCTTCACCGAAATGAGCAATCATTTCACCTCCAAGACACAACATGGCGCTGGTGCCAGCCGCCGGGGCTGCTTTGTTGGCCATGCTTTCCGTGGCTTTAACCCGCCGCCCCGCTCCTGCGGCTGGAAAAAATGATACCCTGGGCTTCATGATCAAATCACTCTCTTCTCTCGCACTTCTTAGCATCCTTGTCAGCTGCGCAGCATCCAAGCGCCCCGAATACCAGATCGGTGACTCACCCAAACAGGACCGATCGAGCGCTGAGCAGATTCTCGCAGAACAAATCTCCCAATTGGCCAGTCCGCAGTTCGACACCCCTCCCCGTGCGATCTCGACTCAGATTCCTGCCTATCCGCATAAGTGGCGAAACCTCGGCATTGCAGGAAGCGTGGTGACAACATTCACGGTCGGCACGGACGGCAACGTTTCGAACCCCTCCGTGCTCGGATCGCCGTCTCCTGATCTGACAGTCCTTGTGCTTCACGCCATCATGCAATGGACGTTCAAGCCCGCCCTCAAGAACGGTGTTCCTGTGGCGGCCCGGTTGCGGCAGGAGATCAAGTTCGAGATTAAATGAGGCATAACCCTTCGCCCGAGGGGACGTGCTCCGGCTGACTGATGGTTCTAGCACTGACGTGAGTTTTCACAGTGCGATTGATGGACGTAATGAGCGCCGCGAACGACTGGAGGCGCTCAGGCGTGGTGTCGAGGGGGAAATTCTTGACTTTAGAGCATCGGTCTTCATGCCGGAGTGCTCCGCATTAGCCTTCCTGGCCTTCGCAATCTCCGTCTCGACCATCCCCTGGATCACAGCGGCGCTCCGTGTAGGGTAGGTGGAAGGCGGCAATCACCCTGCCACCCGAGGACGCGGTGGCTCTGCATACGTATGTCCGCAACATAGGGCCCGATGCATGGGGACGTGTCGAAGTTATGCAAGCGGTCGTTAACCAGAGGAAGGCAGCCGAACGACAAACTTCGCACCATTTGCTGCACTGCTTTCAATGGCTATTTCTCCCCCATGCGCATCGACGATGGCTTTGCTGATGGCGAGGCCGAGGCCGTTGTGCTCGCTGCCTCGGGTGCGGGAGGCTTCGGCGCGGTAGAAGCGCTCAAAGAGATGCGACAGGTGCTCGGCGGAGATGCCGGAGCCGTTGTCGGTAACGGCAAGAATGGCGTGGCCGTTTTCGCGCCGCGTGGTGATTGAAATGCTGTCTCGGGTGTGCTCAATGGCGTTGGTGAGCAGGTTCGTGATGACCTGGCCTAGGCGCGGGGCATCGCCCTGGCAGGTGACGGCTTCTAGCTGCGCCTCCATCACGATGTTTCGCGCCTCGGCGAGGGCTTGCACCATGTCGAGACAGTATTCGGCGACTTCATCGAGGCGGACTGTGTTGCGTTTCATCGGTTCCTGCCCCGCATCTAGCCGCGACAATTCCAGCAGTGAGTCAATGAGCCGCTTCATGCGCTGGGCGGCACGCTGGCAGGCATCGAAGGACTCGCGCTGCTCATCAGTGAGCGATTCTGTGGCGAGGCCGTTCTGCGCATGCATGAGCACGGCGGTCACTGGTGTGCGCAGCTCGTGTGCGGCATCGGCGGTGAAGCGTGTTTGCTGAGTGAAGGCGGCGTCGAGGCGAGCAAAAGTGGAGTTCAGCACACCCGCAAGCCGACCCAGTTCATCTTCGGAATTGGCAGCCGGGATTCGTTGCGAAAGATCACCGGTGGCGATCTTTTCCGCCGTTCCGCTGATAATCGCGATGGGCCTGATCGCTCTTGAAGCCATCCACCAGCCGCCGAGCAAGCCCAACACCAGCACACCCGCGCCTGCGGCGGTGAGATACCAGCCGAGCTGACGCAGTTCATGCTGCTCTCTCGCGATCGAGCGTCCAACAAGAAAGCAGCGTCCAGCACCTGTGAAATGGACGGCTTGTCGTATTTCACCCGCCGTGCGCATCATCATCGTGTCACCTTCACTCGCACGCTTCGGCTTCGGCAAGTCGGCTGAGCCAGACTGCAACGAGCCATCGCTATTCCAGACGGCAAACTGAGCGCCGCTGGCTTTGATTTGGTCGAGCAGACCCGTGCCGCGAGGTGGCGGCGGTGGCGCATTACCACGGCGCAGCGTTTCATTTCCCAGCGAGGGTGGCACGGCGATGCTCAACTGAGTCACGAGTGACTGGAGTTCCTGATCCACGGCTCGCAAGCGGTCACTCGATGCCAGACGATATGCCGTGATGCCAAAGCCCGCGATCACCGTCGTGAGCAGCAGCGCGTGCCAGACCTGCAGGCGCCAGCGGATGGAGCGGGTGAAGATCATGGGATGCAGTAGCCGTGGCCGCGGCGTGTGGAGATAAGGTCGCGGCCCAGTTTGTTACGCAGGTTGTAAATGAGCACGTCCATCATGTTCGAGAGCGTGTCGCCGCTCTCATCATAGAGGTGCTCGTAAAGCGTGGTGCGCGTGACCAGTCGGCCGCGATGCAGCGCCAGATACTCCAGCACCGCGTATTCACGGGAGGTCAGCGTCACGTCCTGCCCGCCGAGCTTCACCATGCGGTTCACCGTATCAATTGCCACCTCGCCGATCACCAGCGCGGGCTTGGCGGCACCCGCGCAGCGTCGAATGAGCGCCCGTAGCCGTGCCAGCAGCTCATCCAGCTCAAAAGGCTTCACCAGGTAATCATCCGCGCCGGTGTCAAAGCCACGCACGCGGTCCTTCGTGGCATCCCGAGCCGTGAGCATCATCACTGGCGTGCTCTTTTTCTCCCGCAGCTTCGCCAGCACCTCCCAGCCGTCCAATCGCGGCAGCATCACATCGAGCACGATGGCATCATAGTCGATCTCCCGCGCTTTGAAGAGCCCGTCCTCCCCATCCGCTGCCGTATCCACGGAATACCCCGCCTTTCGCAGAGCACGGGTGAGGCCGGACCGCAGGTCCGGCTCGTCTTCGATGAGGAGGAGTCGCATGGGTGAGTGATGATGGCCGAAGATGAATCGAATATGAATGAGAAAACCCTCTTTTCGCCAGGCAGATTCATTTTCCATTCACCCAGCTGCGGCAGCCGTGTGGGGTATGAAGCTCGTATTCGCCCTGCCGCTGCTTTTCACCGCCACGCTGGCCCGCGCCCAGACCACGGCGGCGAATGGCACGGCGATCCCGCATCCGGCCTCGACGGCGACTTATGCGGTGGGAGCGGTGAATGTGCCGCATGGCATGGTTTACATCCCGGCGGGTAATTTCATCTGGAGCACCGGGGCCACGCAGGAGACGCGGTATGCGGATGGCTACTGCATTGGCCGCTTTGAGGTCACGAATGAGGAGTGGAAGACATGGCTGAGTGCGACCGGGCGCACGACCTATCCCACGCACTGGAGCGGCGGCACGTATCCGGCTGGCAAAGCGAATCATCCGGTGCTCTTCATCTCGCTTACTGAGGCGCTGCAATACTGTGAGTGGATCAGTGCGCAGACGGGTTGGAATGTGACGGTGCCGACCTCCGATCAGTGGGAAAAGGCAGCGCGAGGGCCGAATGGCTACCTTTACCCGACGGGAAACACCACGGGCCTGAGCTACAATGCCTCCACGGGTGTGTTGACGACGAACTTCAGCTACAACGGCGTCACGGCGGCCTACTACCTCTACAATTTTCCGACGATGGCGGTGACGTATGACAACGTGAACTCGTCCTGGTATGGCACCACGACGACGGTGGCAGGCATCACGGCCTACACGAATGCGCCGCCGGACACGACGGGCACTGTGCTCAGCATCAGCGCCAGTGGTGGAGTGAGCGGCTGGGTTCAGCACACGACATGGACGGGCTTCATTTACACGAGCCTCTTCACCCAACTCAGCGCCACTGGTGGCAATACCTCGCCCGTGGGCAGCTATGTCACCAATGGCTACGGCCTTTACGACGTGAGTGGCAATGTGTGGGAGTGGTGCAACACCCTCATCACGGCCACGAACGGTGCGGAGGCCGGGCAAATCGTGAACGATGTGCGCGGTGGCTCATGGTATGCCACCAGCGGGAGCTGCAAGCTCGTCGGCATCGGCGAGGGCCGTGCGGCGACGGGCAAGTTCAACACCATCGGCCTGCGCCTCGTGATGATCCCGGCGGGAGCGACGCCGCTATCCGTCAGCACGACAACACCGCTGCCCGGCGCTGTGAATGGGTTGGCGTATTCGCAAACACTCGCGGCTACTGGCGGCAGTGGCAGCGGCTACACTTGGAGTGTGAGCAGCGGTGCCCTGCCAAACGGCATCACTTTGAGCAGCGCAGGCGTGCTGGGCGGCACTCCGACAGCGACAGGCGCTTTCAATTTCACCGCGCAAGTCACCGATAGCGCGAGCGCCACTGCCACAAGGGCACTTTCACTCACCGTCACCGCTGCGCCGCTGCACCACTTCAACTTCGACTATGCGCCGACGGCGGCGAATGCAGGCAAGTCATTCGCGGTGAAGATCACGGCGCGAGATCAGGCAAATGCGCTGTTCCCCAGCTTCAATGGCAGCGTGGCACTCACGGCGGCAAACAGCGGCGGTGCGGGCACCTCGCCCATCGTCATCACCGAGGTCACGGATGAGACGGTGGACCAGTTTGAGCTGCAAAACGTCTCCAATGCAGCAGTCAACACCACCGGATGGTATGTGCGTATCGGCGACGCAGGCGCAGGCAGTGGCAATGGCACGCTGGCAAACCTGAACACGGTCAATGCCACGCAGTTCGTGCTTCCATCGGGCATCGCAGCAGGCGGATTGGTGAATGTCACCGAAGGGGCCGGCGCGGGGCAGTTTGGCAGCAGCATCGCCTGGGCAAACACACCTGGAGCAAGTCGCGGCTGGGTGGCGCTCTTTGACGCCACCAACACTCTGCGCGACTTTTTCATCTTCAACTGGGATGCCACGAACTTCTCCAGCTTCAACGTCACCATCAACGGCACCACCATCACCGCAGCGAACTGCGGCTGGACCGGCACACCCATCGTGAATGGCGCACGAGTCACTGCGACGAGCTTCGACTCCTGGCAGCGCCAAGGCAACGCGGACACGAACACGCCGAGCGATTGGCTTTGGAAGCACAACGCCGACAACACCAATGCCACCACCTTCAATGCGACGAACCCTGATCTCAACGTGCCGTGGACTTTCAGCACGCCCATCAGCGTCTCGCCATCCAGCGTGACCTTCACGAATGGCGAGTTCATCGGCACGCTGTCGCTCTTGAGTAGTGGAAACGGCGTCACCATCACCGCAAACGACGGGGCAGGCCACAGCGGCTACTCCGCCGTCATCACCGTCAGCGCCGCACTCGCTGATGCCGATGAAGACGGCCTGCCCGATGCCTGGGAGTCCACTTACACACTCACCGACCCGAATGCCGACAACGATGGCGATGGCCAGAGCAACCACGCCGAATACCTCGCTGGCACGAATCCGCTCTCCGTGGTTTCCACACTGAAAATCGCCTCCGCAACCCGCAGCAGTGCCAGCCAGTTTGAGCTCACTTTTCCAGGCATCGCGGGAAAAATCTACAGGGTGAGCACCAGTGCCGATTTGAGCACCTGGACGGCGTTTTCGCCCGCCATTCTCGCCACCAGCACCGGCACAGAAAGCGCCGCGATCGGGCTCACAGGACAAACCAAGCTCTTCTTCCGCATCGAGATCATCCCATGAAAACAAACACGCTCCTCATCCTCGCCAGCATCGTCACACTACCGCTTTGTGCAGCGGAGAAGTTCCCCATCAAGTCCGGCAACGGCATCAGCATTCCATCGCCCATCGACAAGACCCAGGTGGAGGTCAAAGATGGCTCCCAGACCGTGAAAATCCCCGCAGGCATGGTGTATGTGCCAGCGGGCAAGTTCACTTTCGGCGAAAACGAAACCCGCGAGCTGCCCGCGTTTGCCATCGCTCGATTTGAGGTCACAAACGCCGAATACAAGGCATTCGTTGACGCCACCAAGCACCGCGGCGTGCCGCGATACTGGAAGGAAGGCGAGTATCCGAAAGACAAGGCCAACCATCCCGTGCTCTTCGTTTCCCTTGATGATGCGGAGGCCTACTGCGCGTGGATCAGCGAAAAGACCGGCTGGAAGATCGTTGTGCCCAGCGCCGAGCAGTGGGAGAAGAGCGCTCGCGGGCCGAAAAGTTTCCTTTATCCCTGGGGCAATGACAAGGACAGCCGTCTCGCCGGCAAGAAGCTCAAAGCCCACTTCAACTACAACGCAGTCTGTGCTGCCCACATGCTCGACAAAGAGGCCAAGACCATCACGACCTATGTGGATAAATCCAGCCAGGCCGGAAAAAGCGGGCGTGTGGAAGACATCATGACGGGCAATGGCCGCGTCTTCACGGTGACCGCCGATGGCGGTGTGGATGCATGGATTGATCACGACACGAACACCGGCTTTGTGAACACGCAGATCTATCGCGACCTCGTGGACAACGGCGGCTTCACCACGCCCGTCGGCACGTTTCCCACCGGTGCGAGCCACTATGGCTGCCACGACATGGCCGGCAACGCCTACGAATGGACAAGCAGCATCATCGTCGCCACCAACGGTGCCGAGCGCGGCCAGGAGGTGAACGACGTGCGCGGCGGAAGCTGGTATTCCACCGGGCGCAGCGGCCAGAGCCTCTGCACCGGCGAAGGCCGCAAACGCAGCGGAGCCTATCACAGTGTCGGCTTCCGCATCGCGATGGAATTCCGCACAGGTAGCGGAAAATAGTGCTTATGATTGAGAATTCAGGCCCGAGGCAGATTTATTCCAAAAACGACTTCAAGTTTTTTCACTACAAGACATTCACCTCTCACAAAACCCAATCCTCCGCTTCGGCCCGGCCTTCTCTTCCGAGTGTTCCGCCTTCGCCTTCCTGGCCTTCGCAATCTCCGCCTCGATCATCGTCTGGGTCACCAATCACGGCTCGGGGGTTCGAATCGGCGCTTCCCGTGTAGATTGCATTCAGGCAGATGTTGAGGTTGTCCCCGCCGCTCAAGCCCTTGGGAAGCTCCGCGAGAACCGCGTAATCCGCCCGCAACCACTCCGGGTCGGGAAGGTGGAGGGCGAACATTTGAGGATAAAAAGCCTCAACTAAGGCAGGACACGAATCAGGTTCCAGACTCTCAGAAAAACTGCAGAGGACTATGGAAGCATTAAACCCTCATGTTGAGTGGTTTTAGTGGTCGGGCCGGCGAGATTCGAACTCACGACCTCTTGCACCCCATGACTTGGGTGTTTTCGGCCATCTGCCTCTCCCTTAAAACCTCGTGAATGCCTGTGCTAGAGGCTGTGTGCTAGCTTAGATTTTAGGCCAATTGGAGAGGGCTCAAAATGCGATTCTTAAATAGCGCAAACTGCACACATTGCACAAGATGAATTTGTGCAATGTCGGCATAGGTGAGGGTGCAGGACGGTTGCCATTTACTGTGTTTTGAGGGTGGCTGCAGTTGCAGCAATGCATAATCCACATTCCCCTCAGCGCACGCTCGCCAGCTGCGTTAACTGCAGCCTTCGTCGGTTCTCCAATCCAAATGGATCGGTCAATCATCGTAAGCTATACCGCCAGCGAGGCCTCAACCCTGCTTCAAAGGAATCGCAGTCACGAGCATGGTCTGAATCGACACAATGCCCACCTTGAGGATCTTTACGTCCGATTTCCTGGGCGATATTAGGCTGGCGAAACGTCCTGAAAAATGTTGGCCTCCATTGCTCGGCATTGCTGAGGTTCTACAACTTGCTGCTACTGAGGCGATGAATCGGCTGAGAGCGTGGCTCCGTCGCTTAAAATAGGATCGACATTCAGGATTTTATATGCTCCTTAGTCGAATCGACGTATTTCAGTGCATGATGATACCGCAGCTAAACTTTAGGGCTACCGAGGCAATTCGTGAGGCTGATATGCGGGGGGTGCCGATAGCGATGCTCCAAAAACTTTACATTGAACAGAACTGCTTTGATCTGGACCCAGATTCAAACATTCATCGAATAATGGAGGTCAAGTATTTGCTGGAAGATGTCCAGTCTGCACGTTTAACACACCCTCGGGCAGGCGGAGAGACATGGGGTGATCCAAATGAGAACCCCCTACTAAAGCAATCATTCGCCAGCAATGCAGACGAAAATCTTGGTGTGGTTTTTAGTCAAATCGCACGCGATATTTATGCGCAATGCTGGACTCTTGATGAACATGAATCAGCGGATTCATGGGCGAAGTTTTCTCGTGGCAATGAGTGCGTGCGAGTGAGTAGCACGCCACGAAAGATTCTCAGTGGGCTGATGAACACCGGCAGCCCATTTTATGGATTGAGCCATTTCTTCGGAAGAATTCTTTACACTGGTCAGGGTAGTGGTCAGTGGCTTTCTGAGGTGGAAATCAATGACCTGCTCGATACACTTGGGCAGGCCTTGGTGCTTTCAACTCATATTCTGCCAGATACGTATCAGGCAGAAAAGGAGGCAAGGTTGATTTACTTTGAGCACTCTGAATACACTCTAAACTCTGATCATGTGATCGAAGATGCTAAATCAGGCATATCGCTCCGCAGAATTAACTTTGATTGGAAAAATGCCTTGGACGAACTGATCCTTGGGCCGAGTGTTACTTCTGAGACAAAGACCAAAATAGAACGGCTGTTTGCAGAAAAAAGTATTCAATGCCCAATTAAACACAGTGCCCTTCCTAATGCTATCTCTCGCTAGATAGCGACGGAGTTGAGGATCATTTTTCGGTTTTCCCAGTCTGGCATGCAGCGGACCAGCAGCCGGTAGAATGCAGGCGAGTGATTGTGGTGGGCCAAATGACAAAGTTCATGCATGACCACATATTCGATGCAGTGAACAGGTGCTTGAATTAGACGAAGATTGAGGATGATGCGTCCCGAAGCCGAGCAACTGCCCCATCGTGTTCGCATGTCTCGAATCACAACTGTCGGATTGGCAACTCCGTGGCGACCAAAAACTTTCATGCATGAGTCCAAGTAGCGGCGAAAGACCTCCTTTGCTCGGGCTCGATACCAAGAAGTGACGGCGTTGCGCACCAAAGCGTATTCATGCTTATCACGCACCGCTATGTGGAGGAATCGTCCTCGGAGCTTCGCTTTCGTGGTCTTTCCTTCCTCAACTTTGAGTCGATACTGCCGACCGAGGTAGATAAAGGTTTCACCGCTGATGTATCTATGTGGAACTGGAAGAGGATGAAATGAAGCGAGTGCATCAAGCTGTTTTGCGATCCATGGTGCCTTGGATCGGATCGCCTGATGAATTTCACTTTCTGAGTACCCATCAGGGGCTCTCACGCTGACTGTGAGATTTGGGCGAACAACGATTCTGAGTCGTTTTACCCCTCCCAGCCGGAGCTGATACCAAATCTGGCGTGAACCGAAGGTGAGGAATTCATCTGCAACCTCAGTCTTCATTTGCGATCGCGATTTCAATGCAATGATCAATCAGCTTATCTTGAAGCTCAAGTGGCACTGCGATTCCGAGGGCTCCGGAAGTCTCGAAAAACAGATCATCAATTTCACCCCTCATCTGGTTAATGGCGTCCCGGTTTTCTCGCCAGTCCCGAATCTTGTGATGAGCAATTCTATCTGGAATGGCCAGCGCGAGTTGGGTGACCAGCCTGGTGTCACCATTGGTCAACGTCCTCAAATCATCTCGCAGACAGCCGTAGTAACGGCGCGGCATGTCTCGATTAGCAAGCTCCGCTGGCACGCTGTCATCGGTGTGGGTGGCCACCTTCGTTGCGATGTCTTTAATCTTTTCCAAGGCCTCAATGGCCTGTATCCGCTTCTGGTAAAGAGCTGCGAGAACATCCTCAAGCATCTTGGAGAACTTGGTGTAGAAGGCCGGGTCCTTCTCCATCTCTTTCTCAATGGTTCGCTGCGTTGCGGAGGCGATCAGGTCAGCCTTGGACTCAGTGCTCTTGCCCTGATCTTCCAGCACCTGCTTGCGTTGGGCAGCGTCAAACAAATTGATCGGTTCGCACATGACCTCGATCTCGCCAGCTCCGACGTGAGTATCGAGCAACTTGCGAACCTTGGGCTCATACTCGGAAAAATCGATTCGTTCCTGGAATCGAAGGGAGGCAGCGGCACGCAAGTTCTGGAAGAACTTCAGGTCCTTCTTGTAGCGAGCAATGGTTGCCTCCTGGGTGTTCGTAATAAAGGTGGTTGAGGCCAGTGCGATGGAAAGTGTCCGCGCGAAAAGACTGAACCGTTCGTAGAACTTGTGGCGTCGATCCTCCTCACGCAAATGTTCCTCATAGGCTTCCGGATCGGTTGAACCTTTTACAGCGGTGAACAATTCCCAAAGGTCAGAGTGATACTGCGGGAGTTTCTTGGCGTGATCTTCAACGAAGGTCACGGTGTCAGCCAGGTCATCCCGGTCGTAGTCCGCAAGCTGGGTGTAGAAGTCGATCGCTTCGTCCAAGTTTTCGATCACGCCACTGTAGTCCAGGATCAGGCCGAATTCCTTGCCCTCGAAAAGGCGGTTCACCCGAGCGATGGCTTGGAGCAGGGTGTGATCCTTGAGCTTGCGGGCGAGGTAAAGCACCGTGTTGCATGGGGCGTCAAAGCCGGTAAGTAGCTTGTCCACCACGATGATGATTTCAGGCTCCGGCCCCTTTTTGAAGGCATTGATGAGCTGCTTGTTATATTTGGATTCCGAGCCGTAGCGATCCATCATGGACTGCCAGAAGGCCTTCTCCTCTGCGCTGGCTTCTTTGGTGTCATCGTCGCCTTCGCGCACAGCCGGAGCGGACATGAGCACCTCAGTCTTTACCTGGCCGAACTCGTCGAGGAACTTCTTGTAGAGCAAGGCCGTGGCCTTGTCCGGTGCCACAAGCTGGCCCTTCATGCCGGTGCCCCGGTAGGTCATGGCATAGTGCAGAGAGACATCCCAAGCGATCATGCGCACCTTTTGGGCAGCTTTGTTGAGTTGGCGCTCAGACGAGAATTTGCGTTTCAGATCCGCACGCTGGGCGTCGGAGAGTCCGAGGGTGAGCTTTTCAAACCAGCCGTCGATAGCCTCCTCCTGCACAGGCTGGGGCACATGCCTTGCCTCATAAAGCAGGGGCGTGACCGCACCATCCTCGACCGCGCGGGCAATGGTGTAGGCGGGTTTGAAGAGCGGACCGAACTTGGTGAAGGTGTTTTTCTTGGCCGATCTGGCCAACGGTGTGCCGGTGAAGGCAATGAAGCATGCGCCTTTGAGGGCCAGCTTCATGCGTGCGTGATGCTCGGAGTAGTTGCTGCGGTGGCCTTCATCCACCAGGACAAAGGTGTTCCGGTCTGCGCTCTTGAGCCGCCGGTTGTTTGCTGCTGCGGCGAACTTGTGGATTACAGTGGTGACCACATGGGCTTTGTTGTCCATCAGCAGCTCCACCAGGTGCTCACCAGTGCGGGACTGCTCCGGTTCCAGACCGCAGGCACGGAACGTGCCACAGATTTGGTCATCAAGGTCGATGCGGTCAGTGACAAGGACGACTTTCGGTGTCGGGATGCTGGGGGCGAGTGCGAGTGCCTTGGCCAGCATGACCATGGTAAGCGACTTGCCGCTCCCCTGGGTATGCCAGACCACGCCCCCTTGCCGGGCCTCCTCTGCGCATGCAGCGCAAACTCGCTCCAGGATGTCCTTCACGGCAAAGTATTGCTGGTAGCGCGCGAGCTTTTTCTCCCCGTTGTCGAAGACGATGAAACCGTAAACCAATTCCAGCAGGCGCTCAGGGCGACAGAGAGCATAGAGCGCGCGGTCCTGCTCATAGAGTTGGCGGCCTTGTTCATGAAGCTTGCCAAATGCGTCGGCAGTGGTGGCAAAAGGCTCTTTGAGCAGTCCACACTCCTTCCGCAGCGGCTGGGAAACGAGTGCCTGCAAGGCGTCGTCGATGCCTTCTTCCTTCCACACGGTCCAGAATTTCCGTGGTGTGCCTGTGGTGGCGTATTCAGCTTTGTCACGGGCCAAGGCGAGCAGGAGCTGGCTGTAGAGGAAGAGCTGTGGAATGCCGTCCTTCTGTTGATAGTCCGCCAGTTGCTCAATGGCGAGGTCGATGGGCTGCTTGTTCTGGTCAGTGTAGGCACTGCGTTTGCACTCAATCACGGCAACGGGGATGCCGTTGATGAAGAGCACGATGTCCGGCACGTAGTGCTTCTGCTGGCCAATGCGCTCAACCTTGAACTCAGCGGTGCAGTGGAAGCGGTTCCTCTCCGGGTGCTGCCAGTCGATGTATTGAATGCTGAAGCTCTTGGTGTCGCCGTCCACAGTTTGAGGAACCGAGGTGCCCAGACAGAGCAGATCGTAAGCCTGTTCGTTTTGGTGCATGGCACCTGTTGCCCGGAAGGCCTTGAGCGCCTGGACGGCGCTGGTGATGGCATTCTCCGTGAAGGGGTGGGTGCGCCCCTTGAATTCATAGCTGCATTGTTCACGGATGTGCTGAATCAACAGCGGCTCCAAAATGGCAGAACCCAGGCGACCATCGCGCAGGCGCACACAGTCCTCGGGCGTGAGGTAGTCCCAGCCCATCTCGATGAGCAATTGCAGAGCGGGAAGCTGGCTCTGCACCTTCTCCAGATAGCTGGGCGTTTCGATGTGTTCAGCGTCGCTCATGCTCAGATCTTCACACGAATTTGCCCAGTCAGCAGCTTCTGCATCAGGCCCTTCTTTTGTTCTTTTAGGGCCGTCAGCTTGGTTTCCAGCGCCCTGATTTCATCATCGGCACTCTTGAGAACGTTCACGATTGCGTGCTGTTCACGCAGACTGGGTGGCAGAGTTATTTTCGAGTCCAGAAACCACTCGAGATTGAAAGTCATTTTTTCAATGTGGACCCCGTAGCTGCACAAGTAAGTCAGGTGCCTGAACTCGTGCATCTCGGAAAGGCGCGCAAAGAACTCTGGATCGACGAGCTTATTGCCGGATGGGCGCAAAGCGATGTAAGACCCAGAAATATGGCTGCCATCAAGCTCTGAAGAAACCAAACCGGTGGCACCGTGGAGAACTTGCATTTTTGAGATCAAGAAATCACCTGCATGGGCGATGAACATAACTTTTGTCGCGATCTGACTTCCCATGAGCTTTTCACGGAGGAAGACGCCTCCTGATCGTCGGCGCACGCTGAGCAGATTGTATTCGTCATTGTCATCCCAATCGACAGGTCGCGTCACTTCCTTAAACAGGTCGCGAATTTTGTGCTGCACCCACTTATCCCTGAACCCAGGCATCCGCTTTTTGCCCGTC
>CAZXPU010000031.1:0-46906 GCA_964642905.1 uncultured Prosthecobacter sp. | reverse complement strand
ACGTCAGGCTCGCCGCACACGCTGGCACCATCCAGGGAGTCGAGTGCAACGCCATGCAGTTTTACCCGGACGCCTCCGTGATCGAGGAGCGTGTTCACCCCGGCCTTTACCGCCGTCGTGAAGGCGTGGTGGATCTTTCGACGCTCCGTGGAAACGGATTTGGTTACCGCGTTGATGAAATCGCCCGGAGCCTGCCGGCGCCCGCGGCGGTCGTGTGACCCTTTTTTGTGAAAACATCCGCCCATTGGACCGCAGGCGGCGTATCCCCGGCCTCCCATTCATCATGCCTGAGGCAGACCCCATCGACCGAGACCTTTCCCAGCAGGACCCGCGCGCCAACTTCCTGCCCTACCCGGCTTCACGCCTGGCGGCGAAGATCATCCCGCAGGACCTGACCAATTTCAAAAGCCGCGGCATCACGCGCGTGGAGCGTGAGCTGCAGCAGGAGCTCGTCGAGCTGCGCGAGGCCTACTTGAAGGTGATTGACGCCTTCAACTGGAACAAGCTCATCTACGAATCCCAGTTCGGCTTCGAACCCGTGGTGGGTGAGGTTTACCATCTCTATGAAATCGACGGCCGCCGTCACCTCAGCATGATCGAACCCGCCTCCTGGCATCAGCGCTGGATCGGCACCTTTCGTCTGAATGCAGACGGCCGATGGCAGGCGGAGAGCGTGGCCGGGGACCTTGACATCCGGGCCTTTGTCAGCACCGCCGTCGTCTGATCAGGCGCAGCGCGGAGGAATCACGCAGTTGGCAAGCAGTCCGCGCAGGTAGGCGGCGATTCCGAGGAAGGCGTCCTTGTAGGCGGAATCGGAAAGGCAGGCGAGCTCCGCCTCGGCGTCCGTGATCATCTTCTGCGCAAAACGGACCGCCTTCTCAATGGCACCTTCATAATCGGCGATGCCGGCGAGGATGCTCGTGTCCATCGGCTCCCCCTGCAGCAGCATGCGGTTCAGCTTCTGCTTCTGCATGTCAGTCGCCTCCATCAGCAGGTAGAGAATCGGCAGTGTCAGCTTGCCGCGCGCCAGGTCCGTCCCCAGGGTCTTGCCCACCTTGGATTCGTCACCCACAAGGTCCAGGCAGTCGTCGTAAATCTGGTAAACGGTGCCCAGCTTCATGCCAAAGCTGTGCAGGGCCTCCTGCACCTCCCTGGAAACTCCATTGAGACGGGCGCCCAGGCCGGCGGCGGCGGCAAACAGGGCAGCCGTCTTCATCTCAATCATCCGCAGGTAGTCGGGAATGGAAAGGTTCAGGTCAAAGCGACGCTGCGTCTGGAGAATCTCACCGCTGCAGACATCCCGGGACGCCCTGGCGATCTGGCGGCAAACCTCCGTGTCTTCAAATTCCGTCGCGAGTTCAAGGGCATAGGCGAAAAGCGCATCCCCAAGCAGCACACTGAGCGAATTCCCCCACTTGGCGGCGGCCGTGGGCAACCCGCGGCGAGTGACCGCGCCATCCATGATGTCATCATGCACCAGCGAGGCGATGTGCACGAGCTCGAGGATGACGGAAAGGCGGGTGTGCGCCGCAGTCTTGTCACCCGTCGCTCCCCCTGCCATCAGCGCCAGGGCAGGACGTATCCGCTTGCCCGCCGTCTGGCAGACGTAGGCCACATAACCTTCCACGGCAGGGTCAAAGGCCTTGGCCTGGTCCCGGATCGCCGATTCCACCGCCTGAAGATCCTCACGAATGAGTTCGAAAGGAAAAACCGGGGCGCTGGCTGCTGGAGGTGTGGCGGTCATTGATGAAAAAGAAGGCGGTCGGACAACAGAAACGGCGCCAGGCCCTTTCAGTCGCGCAGTGTGAATTCTACGTCAAATACGAGCTTCGGGGAATCCCGGTTGGAACTGGCTGCTGTCAATAAGCGAGCGCGGATCATTGGCCCGCTTCAGAACTCATCAACAACCTCCAACACCTTGATTGTGATGGTTGGCCTGACACGCAATTCCTTAACCAGTTCAAATAAATAGTTGATAAAATTCATAATTTTAGTAATTTATAGGACTGTGTTCAACTTTTTAGCATTCAGTAATGAGTTTCTCCTCTCCTGCTCATTGAGCGGGCCAGGAAATCACTCGTTTCTGGCAGAGACCCTGAACGGAGGGGCCTGGGCTCTGCTTGCCCAGGCCGGTACAGATCCTGGCATGTCGACAAAATGTCTGACCATGTTTGCCCTCTCCCTGCCCATCGTGTGCATCACCGGGCTGGCGGCAGGCATGTGTCTGCGTGCCCTGGACTACAGCAAAAAGCGAGCGAAGGAGGCGAAGGAAATTGCCGAAGAACTGCGCTTCACCCACGAACAATGGGATAACATCGTGCGTGCCGTGGAAGGGGTGCTCTGGCAGCGCGACGCCACCACCTGGAACTTCATCAGCATCAGCGAGCAGGCGGAAGGGTTCCTTGGCTACAGCAGGGAGGCCTGGCTGAACGGAGCCGATGTCTTCACCCAGTGGATTCATCCGGAGGATCTGGACAAGGTGCAGATGACCTGGCGGGAGCTGCTGCCCTTTCCCAAGAAGTACCAGATTGAATTTCGCATGCTGGCCGCCGACGGCTCCTGGCGATGGATTTGTGAAAACGGCGCCTCCCTCAAGGACCAGTCGGGTGAACTCACGATCTGCGGCCTGAGCAAGGATGTCACCTCCCGCATTCAGGAGAACGAGGCACGCCGCATGCTGCACCGCCAGCAGCTTGAGGCCGCCCATGAGTCCGGCAAGGCGGAGATCGCCAAGAGCGTGCTGCACAACGTTGGCAACGTCATGAACAGCCTCAATGTCAGCGCCAAGCTGCACATGGAGGCCATCGCCGCCTCCCGCGCCCCCAATCTGGGAAGGGCGGCCAGGCTTCTGAAGGAGAATCAGGAGAACCTGGCCCAGTTCATCAAGGGCACCCGCCAGGGCCGCAGGCTTCCCGAATACCTCATCACCGTCAGCGAGCACCTCGAGGAGGAAAACCGCAGACTTTACAATGAGGCGATGGCCATGGTCCACCACATCGAGCACATGCGCGACATCATCACCCTGGAGCAGGTGAACGGACGCACCTCCGCCTTTGAGGAGCAGGTGGACCTCGCCGGGCTCGTCGAGCAGGCCCTGGCGCTGGAAGGCGACATCCTGATGGACAACGAGATCCTCATCGAGCGCAACTACGCCGACGTGCCGCCGCAGTGGATCTCCCGCAGCCAGTTCCTGCAGGTCCTGGTCAACCTGGTCAGCAACGCACGTCACGCCGTCTGCGCCAGCGGCATCAGCGGGCCCCGGCGGATCAGCCTTGGCATCCAGCCACCGAAAAACGGCTGGATCACCATCAGCGTGGCGGACAACGGCTGTGGCATCAGCAGGACCAACCTGGCGCGCATCTTCACCCATGGTTTCACCACCCGGAAGGATGGCAACGGCTTCGGCCTTCACCACGCCGCGCTGCTCGTTGAAGAAATGGGAGGTCGGCTGCGCGCCGAAAGCGAAGGCGAGGGCCACGGAGCCGTCTTCACCCTGGAGCTGCCCTTGCGAACCGAATTGCCGCAGCCCACGGCCTACCCGGGCGTGGGCACGCCATCGGCTGCCGATGTCATGGTTAAAAGCACCCTGCTTCAACACTCAGCGCTCATTCGATGAACACCGCCAACAACCGCATCCTGATTGTTGATGACAACCCCACCATCCGGGAGGACTACCGGCGCATCCTGTGCCCGTCCAACGATGATGCGGACATGCTGGACGACCTGGAGGCGGCGGTGTTTGACGCCACCTGCCAGTATGAAAAGCTCCGTCCGAACTTTCAGACCGCCTTTGCCACCCAGGGTGACGCCGCAGCGCAGCTGGCCCAGTCCGCCATGGACCAGGGCATGCCCTTCGCCGTGGCGATCGTCGACATCCGCATGCCTCCGGGCATCGACGGCGTTGAGACCGTGAAGCGCCTGTGGCGCGTGCAGACCGACCTGCAGATCATCCTCTGCACCGCATACGCCGACTACTCCTGGCAGGGCATTGTCCGCGAGCTTGGCGTCTCCCACCGACTGGTCGTCCTCAAGAAGCCCTTCGACCCCATCGAAGTCCTGCAGCTCTGCATGGCCATGACCACCAAATGGGCCGCGGAACGCGAAATGGCCTGCCGTCAGCTCACCTTGCAAAACCGTCTCGTCGCCAGCGTGCAGCAGGTGGAGCGCGTCGCCGGTGAACTTCACCAGGAGCGCAGGCACCGGCAGGACGACGGACAGACCAAGTCGGAGGCCGAGATGGTCGACATGATGTCCGGTCTCGTCACCGGCATCGCCCACGATTTCAACAACGCCCTCACCGTCATCCAGGGACACCTGAGCGCGGCCCTGATGACGACCGAATTCAGGGGTGGCCTGGAGATGCCTCTCGAGCAGATGCTCCAGGCCGCCCAGCGCGCCTCCATGCTCAGCAGGCAGATGATGGCCCTCACCTCGGACGTGGAGATCCCCACGGAAAGCCGTCTCATCAACCTCGTCGAACTGCTCGAGCAGCAGATGGAGATGATCCAGCGCGTCATGCGCGACCGCATTCAGGTCGAGATCTGCCACGCCGGCCAGGACGTTTTCATCCGCGCCTCCGACACCCTGATTCTCAGGCTGGTGAACCTGCTGATCGTCCGGTCAAGGGAGCTCATGCCCAAGGGTGGCAAGCTGACCGTCACGGTCGGGAACCGCGACATCACCTCCGCGGAAGAAGCCGCCGGACTCCACTCAGCCGCCCAGCGCGGCAGGTATTCCGTTCTCCAGTTTGACGACACCTGCCTTCACGACACCCCGCCCGAAGACCGATCACACCCGCTCTGGCAGGAAACCACGGCCGATCACGAACCGGCCCGCATCCTGTCCGCACGACGGCTGGTGGATCATCTCGGCGGCTGGATGTCCGTGGAGCTCATCGAGGGTGTCGGCTGCCGGCACACCATTTTCGTCCCGTCGGCCACGATGGATGCCAGGGAGCAGAACCGCGGCTCCAGACCCCCGGCAGGTCTCACCGTCCTCGTCGTCGATGATGAAAAGTCCGTATGCGACATCCTCGGCTATGTGCTCTCCAGCCAGGGGCACCGGGTCCTCAAGGCACATCACGCCATGGAGGCCTGGACCCAGTGGCAGACCCACGACCAGAACATCGATCTCGTCATTGCGGACATCTACCTGCCCGATGGAGTCACCGGCTTTGAGCTGGTCCGCCATATGAAGGCCCAGAGGCCCTCGCTGCCCGTCATTTACATGAGCGGCTACCAGCCGGACAGCTTCAGCGAAGGAGAAAATCTCACTATTGGAATAAATTATCTTTCCAAACCTTTTGATGTCCTTGATCTTTTAAGCACTACCGCCAGGGCACTGGAGTCATCCACGCCACCGACGGCAGGCCAGGCGTTCAGACCCGTGACTTCCGAACCGCATCAAGCACAACAACCATGAAGCTCAATTCCATCCCGTGCTGCCTCGCAGCCTGCCTTGGCCTTCTCCAGATGACCACCCAGGGCGCAGAGTCTCTGTCTCTGATCCCGGACTCCGCCGAGGCGCTTGGCATCGCCGGCGGACGCTATGCCAACCTCGGTGACGCCAGCGTGGTCAGGGTCTCCCCAGCCAGCATGGTGGACGCCGAAAAGCCTGTTCTTCAAATCAACACCGGCATCTGGCATGGGGACGTGAAGTTTGGCTCGGTCACCGGCGTCCACCTTGAGCACAACGATCCCTGGGTCTATCCGGGCAGCGTCTACGCCATCCTGCCCGTCATCCCCGGCAAGCTCGCCTTCGGGGTCGGCATCAGCACACCTTACGGGCTGGGCTCGAGCTATGACAAGAGCAACGCCCTGCGCTACCTCGTGCCTTACGAATCCAGCCTGCGCACGATGAGCATCACCCCGGCGGTGTCCTGGCGTGTCAGCAAAAGCGTCACGGCGGGCCTGGGCCTGGACATCATGCAAGGCACCCTGGGCATCAACCAGGTCGTCCCGCTGGGCGGCTTTGACGGTGAGTTTCACTTTGACGCCACCGGCTGGGGCATCGGCGGCTATGGCAGTGTCCGCTGGGACATCACCGAGCACCAGAGGATCTCCCTGGTCGGCAGGCTGCCCCTGCGGGTGAAGATGGAGGGCACCTTCAGAGCCGACGGAGTCGCGCCGGGCCTGCCCGCCGGCTTTGACAACCACAGCAGCTTCGACACCGAGATGACCTTCCCCGGTTCCATCGCCCTGGGCTATGGCATCGACGTCACCGACAGGCTCACCCTTGGCCTGGACTTCAAATGGTCGGCCAACAACTCCCACGACGACATTCCGCTCAACACAAGCAACAGCAACAGCCTGCTGCCCACGAACTCCATCCCCCTGAAATGGAAGAACTCCATCGACATCGGCACCGGAGCCAGCTACCGCCTGAGTGACGCCTGGGTCGCCCGCGCCGGTTACCTCTTTTCGGAAAACTCGATGCCCGGAAGCACCTTCATGCCTTCGATCCCGGCCTATGACCGTCACATTTTCAGCCTCGGCCTCGGCTGGAAGGGCAAGTCCAACAGCGTCGATTTGACCTACGGCTTCATCTACAACCCGGCCCGGACCGTTTCGGACGCGGACACGGCCGCCTTCAACGGACGCTACAGGCACCAGTGGCACGTCGTCATGCTGAGCATCGGCCACAAGTTCTGATTGTATTTTTGGTTGTGCCAGGGCCGTGAGAGTGCTTGCAGGGTTAACCCGTTTCATGGCAGAGGTTGTCAGGCACGGCTGCTCACCGGCTTCCCAACGCGCAAAGACGCTCCGAACTCCCCATGGCCAATGAAATCATCCTTCCAAATGCGGCGGGCGGACAGCTCGCCGGGGACAGGCTGAGCATTATCTACTGCCGCAACAGCCAGGGGGCCGAGGTGCGGGGCACCCTGCTGAGGATGACGCGCCACAGCGCGGTGTTCGAGGTCTACAACCCCTACAGCATCCTCCAGCTCTCCGAGGTGCTGACGGAGTTTCAGATCAGCTCCAACGAACGCCTGCTCTATTCGGGCAGGGCCGTCATCAGCAACCTGGTCAACGCCGGCATCATGCTGGTGCTTGAGGCCGCGCTCGAGGAGGACGGCTGGCGTGACGTGGACGTCTTCAACCCCCTGCTGCACCGCCTCGGGCTCAGGACCGAGCTCGCCGAGTTCATGGAGGACAGCAAACGCATCTTCCGCGTCCTGCCCGACTACAAGGTCATCGTCTCCGACATCCAGACACTCCTCACCGATCTCCGCCGCTGGATGGAGCAGGTCGAGCTCTGCATCCGCTCCCTGCCCGCCGGCGACCATGACGAGGCGGAAAGCTACGCCATCGAGGAGATCGAGGCCCCCGTGCTGCCCGCCCTCTGGCCGCTTTTCATCCGGTTCGAACAGGTTGCGGGCGAGGTGCCCGAGGAGCTGACCGGCGTGCATCGCAGCTACGTCAAGCGCCAGATCCATCCCCTCGTCCTCTGCTCTCCCTTCACCTACCGCACCTTCCAGAAGCCGCTCGGCTACGCCGGCGACTATGAAATGGTCAGCATGATGCTGCGCAACCCCTACGAGGGCAGCACCGTCTTCGCCAAGGTGCTGAACCGCGTCTTCCTGGAATCCCCCACCGTCGTCGCCCATCGCAACCGCATCACCTACCTCCACGGACGCATTCTCGAGGAGGTCCGGGCGGGCGTCGCCGCAGGCAGGCGCGTCAGCTTCATGAACCTGGGCTGCGGCCCGGCCCAGGAGGTGCAGCGCTTTCTTGAGCAGGACGAGATCAGCGACGTCGCGGACTTCACCCTCTTCGACTTCAACGACGAAACACTCGACTACACCACGGCCACGCTCAACAGCCTCAAGGCCAGGCACGGGCGCAGCACCGGGCTGAACCTCCGGAAAAAGTCCGTCCAACACATCCTCAAGGAGGGCGCCAGGGGAGTCGATGGAGGCTTCGACGTCGTCTACTGCGCCGGCTTGTTTGATTATTTGTCAGACCGTGTGTGCAGGCGGCTGCTTGAGATCTTCTACCAGATGCTGGCTCCGGGCGGGCTCCTGATCGCGACAAACGTGCACTCCGCCAATCCCTCCCGCCAGTGGATGGAGAGCGTCATGGACTGGCACCTGGTTTACCGCAATGAGGCGCAGTTCCTCGCCCTGGCGCCGGAACGGGCGCCGGAAGGCAGCACGACGGTGCAGGCCGACCCGACGGGCGTGAACATTTTCCTCGAAGTCAGGAAACCCGTCCATGACCCGACTTCTTGAACCAGAAGACCGCCACGGCTCATGGCTCGCCTTCCTGCGCCATGAAGTCCCCATCCAGCGTGCGAACTACCGCATCTGCTGCGTGGTGGCCATGATTTTCATGCCGGCCGGCTCCTTCCTGGAGCTGTTGCTGCCCGACCGCAGCCATCTGTGGCACTTCATGCCTGCACGCTGGCTGAACAGCCTGGCCCTCGCCATCATCTGGCTGCTGCTCGGCAGGGTGAAGTCCGCCAGGATGGTGCGCCTGCTCGGCCTCTCCGTCGCGCTCCCCCCCATCACCGCCATCGCCTGGATGATCCACCAGCTCGGCGGTGCCGAGTCCAGCTATTACGCGGGTCTGAACCTCGTCATGGTCGGCGCCGTCCTTCTCATGCGCTGGACCGTCTGGGACAGCACCCTCGTGGTGCTCGCCACCATGACCGCCTACCTGCTTGCCTGCATCGGGGGCGGGCAGTCGCTGCTCGGCGGCATCTTCCTGAGCAACCTCTACTTCATCTTCGTCACCGGCGTCATGGTCGTCGTCGGAACCTGGCTTTACAACAGCATCCGCTTCAACGAGTTCCTGCTGCGCCGCACTCTCGACCAGAAGCACGAGGAGGTCGTGCAGGCCAACCTCAAACTGGAGGAGAACAACCAGAAGCTTCGCGAGCTCGACGAGGCCAAGAGCCGCTTCTTTGCCAACATCAGCCACGAGCTGCGCACGCCCCTCACCCTCCTCATCGCTCCGGTGGAGACCCTGCTGCACAAGGGTGCGGGCATCTCCCAGGACCAGCGGCAGGAAATGCTGGCCACCATGCAGGCCAACGCCATGCGCCTGCTCAAGCTCATCAACACCCTGCTCGAGCTTGTCCGCCTCGACACCCGCGCCGTCGAGCTCCGGAAGGCGCCCATGCTGATGTCCGACTTCATCCAGGGGCTTGGCCGGGCCTGCAGCGCCCTTGCCCAGGACAAGCGCATCACCCTGCAGGTCACCTGCGATCCGGACATCCGTCCCATGCTGGCCGACGTCGAAAAGCTCGAGCGCATCTGCCTCAACCTCCTGTTCAACGCCCTCAAGTTCACGCCTGCCGGCGGCACCATCCGCTTCAGCGCCACCCTCAACGGCAGCCAGGTGCTCATCCAGGTCAAGGACTCCGGCGTCGGCATCGCCACGGAGCACCTGCCCCATCTCTTCAGCCGCTTCTGGCAGGCGGATGCCTCCTCACAGCGTCGCTTTCAGGGCCTCGGTCTTGGGCTGGCCCTCGTCAAGGAGCTCGTCGAGGTTCATGGGGGTTCCGTCTCCGTCGAAAGCTCGCTTGGCAAGGGAGCCACCTTCTCCGTCCTGCTTCCCTATGAGGAAGCCGTGTCCGAAGCCCCGGCGGCAAGGCCCAGGCTGAACGCCGATGGCGAGCCCACCACCGGCGAATGGATCATGGACCTGTACCGGCGCGCGGAATTCTCCGGTTCCGTCTCCCACATCCAGCGCCACCGCGAGCTTCCCGTCACCGCCCCCCAGCCACGCCTTCCCGGCGCATCCGCCCGGCAGAACAAGCCCAAGCTGCTCATCGCCGAGGATGAGCCGGACATGATGGCCTACCTTCGCGGCCAGCTGGCCGACTCGTTTGAAATCATCGAGGCCCTTGACGGCAACGAAGCCGTCACCAAGGCCGTCCAATACCTCCCCGACGCCATTCTCTCCGACCTCATGATGCCCTACAAGGACGGCATGCAGGTCTGCCGTGAACTGCGGGAGCGCACCTCCACGCGGGCCATTCCCGTCGTTCTCCTCACCGCCCGCCCGGACGAAAACACCAAGATCGAAGCGCTCACGGCGGGAGCCACCGACTTCGTCGGCAAGCCGTTTTCCCTCACCGAGGTGAGAGTCCGCCTCAACAACCTGGTTGAGTCCCATCGGCATGAAAAAAAGCTCGCCGAACAGACCGCCCGCCTCGAGTCCGCCCTGGAGCAGCTCAAGGAGTCCGAAGCCCTGCTCGTCCGCCAGGAAAAACTGTCCTCGCTCGGACGCATGAGCGCCGGCCTGATCCACGAAATCAACAACCCCCTCAACTTCGCCGTGCAGGGCCTGCACTTCCTGCGCCAGCAGATGCCGCAGGTTCCTGAGGATTCGAGGGAGGTCTTCATTGAAACACTTGGAGACATCGAGGCCGGGGTGAACCGCGTCTCCACCATCATCACCGACCTGCGAAGCTTCACGCGCTCAGACAACAGCAAGCTTGTGGAATTTGAGATCCGCCCGCTCATCGAAACCGTGCTGCGCTTCTTCTCACACCAGATCAAGGGCTTCGTCGAGGTGCACATCGACATCCCTGAAGGCATGGTTCTGCTTGGCAACCACGGCCAGCTCACCCAGGTGCTTGTCAACCTGGTCCAGAATTCCCTGGACGCCATGGATGAGAAGTCCTTCCACGATGACGAGAAACCCACCCTTCACGTCTCCGCCCGCGAGGAGGACGACAGGATCCTTCTCAAGGTCAGGGACAATGGTGCGGGCATGACCATCGAAACGCAGGAACACGTCTTCGACCCCTTCTTCACCACCAAGGACGTCGGCAAGGGCATGGGTCTTGGACTGGCCATCTCCCACCGAATCATCATGGATCATCAGGGCTCGATTTCCCTGAGGTCAAAGCCCGGTGAAGGCACCGAATTTATCCTGGATTTACCTCAAGCCTGTTCGTATGTTCACCCACATCCGGAGGCGGCTTCCACCTAACCCCCAAGCTCATGCACGATTATAAGCGCTACCACGTCCTCTACGTCGATGACGAGGAAATGTCCCTCAAATACTTCTCCAGGACCTTCGGAAACGAGTTCCAGATCATCACGGCCTCCAGCGCTGCTGACGCGCTCAAGCTCATCCAGGAACGAGGCGATGAAATCGGCGTGCTGCTGACCGACCAGCGCATGCCGGGCGAAAAGGGCCTTCAGCTCCTCGAACGCGCCCGTCAGCTCCGCCCGCGAATGGTGCGCATGATGGTCACCGCCTACGCCGACTTCGGCGTCACGGTCGACGCCGTGAACCATGGCAACATCTTCCGCTACATCTCCAAGCCCATCCAGGTGGAGGACATGCGCAACACCCTCAAACGCGCACTGGAGTACTATCTTCTCCAGCGTGAGCGTGACGAGCTGCTCATGCAGAAGCTCTCGGTGATCCAGAACATGATCATCGCCGACCGCATCATCAGCCTTGGCGTGCTCGCCGCAGGGCTCAGCCAGCAGCTGCGCAACCCGCTCGAGGCCGTGCGCACCTTCCTGCATCAGACCCCCGCCAAGCTCCGCTATGAAGACCTCGACCTGAACCGGCTCCGCGATCCGGGCTTCTGGAAGGACTTCCATGCCCAGGTGCTCGAGCACGCCCACCAGGTCAGCGAGCTCGTGCGTCACCTGGACAACATCGCCCTTCCAGAGAGCAGCGGCGCCGAGACCTCCGTCCAGCCGTTCTCCGTCATCAACGACGTCGTTCAAAACGCTCGTCCAAAGCTCGACGGCCTCGGCATCAAGATCAGTCTCAACCTGCCCGAAAACCTGCCGAACCTGCACGTGAACGCCGGCAAGTTCGCCCGCATGTTCGAGCTGCTCATCGAGGACGAGATCGTCAACCTGCCCGCCGGCTCCACCATCCATCTCGGCGCGGAGGTCCTGTCGCTCTCCGGCAGTCCGGTGCGCCTGCGCTTCACCCTCTCTGATGACGGGCCCGGCATCCCGCCGGAATCCATGCGCTCCGTCTTTGACCCCTTCAGCATGCACAAGCCGGACGAACAGAAGTTCGGCCTCAACCTGCTCGGTGTCTTCTTCCTCGCCCATCACTACGGAGGCACCGTCCGCGCCTCCAACGCCAGCGCCAGAGGGGTCGTCTATTCGCTCGAAATCCCCGTGACCTCAGGCCCCCCGGTGAATCCCGAGGTCAGCAGCGAAGAGTTCGTCACCAAGGTTCTCGTCAACGACGCCCTCTGGGAAAAGCTGCTCTCCGGCATCTAGCCCCGGCTTGCGCCGCCGTCAGCCAGCATCAATAACTGACGGATGCCCGCCGAAGCCCCCTACCGCCCCATGACCCCGTCCGAAGCACGCCGCATGCGTGACGATCTGGACCGTCAGGGCGGAAGGCTCGTCTTCACCAACGGATGCTTTGACCTCCTTCATGCCGGCCATGTCCGCTACCTTCAGGAGGCCCGCCAACTGGGTGACGCGCTCATCATCGGCCTCAACTCCGATGAATCCGTCCGCGAACTGAAAGGGCCGACCCGCCCCCTCAATGGCGAATGTGACCGTGCCGAGGTCCTGGCCTCCCTGCGTGCCGTCGATGGCGTCGTCATCTTCCACGGCAAGCGCGCCACCAGCCTCATCGAGGAGATCCAGCCGCATGTGTATGCCAAAGGCGGCGACTACACGCCGGACACCCTCGACCCCGGAGAGAAAGCCGCCCTGGACGCCGCAGGAACCGACATTCAGATCCTCTCCCTGGTGCCCAACCGCTCCACCACCGGCATCATCCAGAAGATGACCGCTTCGGAAACCACGCCCGCGCCTCTGCGACTGGGCGTTCTCGGCTCCGGCGAAGGCTCCAACCTGCGCGCCCTCCTTGACGCCATCGATTCAGGAAGGCTCAACGCACGAATCGTCGCCGCCATTTCCGACCACGAAGATTCCGGATTTCTTGAAATCGCCAGATCCAGAGGCCTGCCCTGCCATGCCGTCAACGGCGGCCCCAGCCCGCGACGGTTCGATGATGCCGCCCAGCAATGCGTCGCCGACATCCTCCAAAAAGCGCAGGTGGATGTGGTCGTGCTGACCGGTTTCATGAAGATCCTCAAGAAGCCCGTGCTCGACGCCTACCAAGACCGGATCATCAACGTTCATCCCTCCCTGCTTCCCGCCCACAAGGGAGCCACCGCCGTTCAGGACGCGCTGGACGCCGGTGACAAGGTCACGGGTTGCACGGTCCATCTCGTCACCCGCGAGATCGATGCAGGCCGCATCCTGGCCCAGGCCGAGGTCCCCGTCCTCGAGGGTGACGACGCCACCGGACTCCACCGCCGGATCAAGGAGCAGGAGCACCGACTGCTTCCGGAGGTTCTCTCCCAGTGGAAAAAAATCCCTGGATGACCTGGGCCGGACGCCGCTCGTTGCAAAGCCCGCCATCCCGCTGCAAACAGTCTCCGCCCAATGACCCCCCGCATTTTCGACCGCTATCTCGGCAGGCAGGTACTGTCCTCCACGCTGATGGGCATCCTGCTCCTCAGCGGGGTCATGGTGCTGGGCAACGTCTACAAGAAGCTCGATGAACTGCTTGGTGACACCAAGCTGCCGCTGACCGTGATCGCCGAGTTCATCGGCCTCATCATCCCCTTCTCCCTGATCTTCACGATCCCCTGGGCCTTCCTCACCTCCATCCTGCTCGTCTTCGGCCGCATCTCCGCGGACAACGAGCTCGTCTCGCTGCGCATGACCGGCTGGTCCATGCCCAGGATCTGCGCCTCCGTCTTCGCCCTCGCGATCTCGTTCTCCGCCATCTGCTACTGGGTCAACGTGGACCTGGCCCCCATGGCCAAGAACCGCATGAAGACCCTGTTCTACGAGGTCGCGCTCGACAACCCAGAAGCCCTGTTCCAGGAGGGCCGGGTGCTCGAGAAGGTGCCCGGCTTTCGCATCTACACCGGGAAAAGAAACGAGCGTGAACTGAGCAACCTCGAGATTGTGGAACTCAACGGCGCCCTGGCCGGACGGGTGGTCCGAGCCCGCCGAGCCCTGCTGGAAACCGAAAAAGGCGTGCTGGACTTCACCCTGCACCTCTTCGACGCCGAGATCGAAACCTATTCCTACAGCCAGGACCGTCGCATCAACAAGGTCGACTTCCTCAAGGCTGAGGAAACCGCCATCACCTTCCCCATGTCACGCCTGAAGGACAAGTCCGTCCGGGTGAATGCCAGCATGAAATCCACCAACCAGCTCTGGGAGGAGCTCGACACGCGCAAGGACGCGGTCTCGGGCCGTGACATGGAGGACAGGCATCTCTCCCAGTCGCGCACGGAGCTGAACAAACGCTACAGCTTCTCCCTCGCCTGCTTCACCTTCGCCCTCATCGGCATCCCTCTTGGCGTCACCGCCCAGAGACGCGAAACCTCCAGCGGTTTCGCGCTCAGCCTTGCCACGGCCACCGTCTACATCGGCTTCATCATCTTTGGCGACACGATCAATGACAAGCCCGGCAGCCATCCCCATCTCGTCATGTGGCTGCCCAACCTTCTCTTCCTTGGCATCGGCGGCTGGCTTTTTTACAAGCTCAGCCGCAGATAGAAGCGCGCCGGTCACTGCATCCGGTAGAAACCATCCGGATTGTAGAGCCAGTAGGCATCCAGCGGATTCAGCCGCGGCAGCAGCATCACCGGCTTGCCACGGTCGTCCTGGCCCTCGGCCGCCTCGGTCATCGGCGGCCCCGGTGTGATCCGCGGCGCACCAGGCTGGGAAGACGACGCCTGCGTGGCGTCAGGATGCCTCAGCAGGGCCGTCTCCTCGATCTCCTCCACGATCTCGTCCACCCACTTCAGCTTCTGCGCGTCATCGGCAAATTCACTCCAGTCCCCCGTGGAGGACTCCTTGTACATCCGCGCGATGAACTCCTCCCTCGACACCCCCATCTTCTCCGCCACCGGCCCGGCCAGTCGCTTCCACCACTCCTCCAGCTCCTTCACATTCTCACGATGCTGCGTCAGATTGCCCATCACCCCCATGCTCAGCTGATGATGCAGGATGATCGCGTTCGGATAGGCGAAGGACTTTTTTGAAAGCGTCGTGATGCAGGCCGCCATGCTCGCCGCAAACGACTTCACCACCGTGTAAACCGGCGCCTTGGAGCCATGCATCGACTTCAGGATCTTGTAGCCGGCCATCACGCTGCCCCCGGGGCAGTCGTCGATGACGATGAAGATCGGCGCCTCGCCATCACGGTTGTTGAAGTAGGCGATCCGGTCCGCCAGGCTGTCCGCCGTCTTCTGCGTGATGACGCCGTTCAGCTGGATCGTCCGGTCGGAAAGCACCAGCTTGCGCCCCACCAGCGGATCCTTCGAATACGCCGGCGCCTTCCCGACTGCGTAGGTTCTCGCCTCCGACTCCTTCTGCTGCAGCTCCATCTGCAGCGAAAGCTCGGAGGTCTTCCTGCGGATCCCATTCTCCTCCCGCCGTATTTGAAAGCCCTCGATGTCGGACTGGTTCTTCTCAATCGCATACTCCATCATCAGCTTCTCATTCATCCGCCGCAGGTCCACCAGCCCCGGATCATCCTTCGCCCGTCGCTCCGACTCAGCCAGCTCCATCCTCAGCTTGATCTCCTCCATCTGGATCTGCAGCTCCGCGAGCGCGCGCTTTCTCGGGGCCAGCTTCTCATCCAGCTGCGTCTGCTCCAGCGCGATCTGCGCGGCGATTTTTTCCTTCTGCGCCACGAGCTTCGCCGTTTCGGCCTTCACCGCCTCCAGAGGATCCGGCTCCTGCGCCTTCGCCGCCGCTGATGCCTCCGCCGGCTTGACCTTGGTGGGCGCGGTTTCCGCCGCGGCGGCCCAAGTGACCAGGGAAAGAACGAGGAGAGGAATAAATCGGCTCATGACAGCCACTACTACACCCTCCGTCACGGAATCCTTCAACTCCCAATCCACCCAGGGTCGGGCCTTAATGTATTGATGAAACCTGATCCATTGATACGGTTCGCCCCTTGACCTCCCTCCTCAAATCGCTCAGCCTCATCGCCGACCCCACGCGGCTGCGCCTGCTTTTGCTTCTGAAAAACGAGGAGCTCAGTGTCGCTGAACTCCAGGAAATCCTCTCCCTTCCGCAGTCCAACATCTCCGCCCAGCTCGGCAAGCTGAAGTCGGCAGGCCTTGTCAGCGACCGCCGCTCCGGCAAAAACCGCCTTTACCGCCTGGAGGAGCCCGACCGCAAACAAACCGAGGCCTGGACCCACTTCCTCCGCCTCATCGACACGGCGGGCGAGGAGATCCGGGAGGCCAAAAAAGACATTCACGCCCTCAGGGTCGTGCTTCAGAAGCGTGAGCGCACCGCCCAGGCCTACTTCGACGCCCTCGCTGGCAAGTTCGGCCGCCATTACATCCCAGGACGCTCCTGGAAAGCCCTGGGGGAAACGCTTCTCAAGCTCATGCCGCCCCTCGTGATCGCCGACCTCGGCGCCGGAGAGGGCACACTTTCCCAGCTCCTGGCCCAGCGGGCAAAGAAGGTCATCGCCGTGGACAGCAGCGAGGCCATGGTCAGCTATGGGGCCGGCCTCGCCCGCCAGCACGGCTTCACCAACCTCGAATACCGCCTGGGCGACCTCGAAAACCCGCCTGTCGACGCAGGCAGCATCGACCTCGTCCTGCTCAGCCAGGCCCTGCATCACGCCCAGCGCCCGGCCCAGGCCCTGCGTGCCGCCTTCTCCCTGCTCAAGCCCGGAGGCCGCATCGCCATCCTTGACCTGCTCCGCCATCAGTTTGAAAAAGCCCGCGAGCTTTATGCCGATGTCTGGCTGGGCTTCACCGAGGCCGAGCTGCATGAGATGCTCTCCGAAGCCGGGTTTCAGGGCATCGAAACCAGCATCGTGCACCGCGAAACCCGCAGCCCGCACTTCCAGACCGTGCTCGCCATTGCGGAACGGCCCTGAGCCAGCTCAGGAATACTCGATCAACGCCTTGATCACCCCGCGCCGGGCCACCTCGTCAAAGGCCTCCCGGATGTCCGCGAGCGGGAAGCGATGCGTGATGAACTCCTCCGACGTCAGCCTTCCCTCCCGGATCCACCGGCAGAGCTGCGCCTGGCTCTCCCGTTCATACTTCCGGGTAGGCCACTGATGGACGAACAGGTTGAAGTTGAAGTCCGCCTTCGTCTTGTCGATGTGCAGCACCGGCTGCGTCAGCACGCCGTAGATGCAGTGCGATCCTCCGCGCTTCAGCAACGGCAGCCCCTGCTGCAGGATGTCCGGATGACCGACCGCGTCGATCACCGCATCCAGCCGCCCCGGGACCTGGATTGCGCCCGGCTCAAAGGCCGCGTCCGCCCCGAAGGCCAGCGCCTTCGCCCGCTTGTCCGCATGACGGTCCACAATGCCGATCCAGCGCAGCCCGAACAGGCGGCCCAGCTTGACGAAACTCAGCCCCACCGGGCCCGCCCCGAAGATCAGCACGTCATCCCCAGGCTGCAGATGAAAGTCACGAAAGGCCCCCAGCACCTCGCGCCAGGTGCACAGCAGCACCGCCTCCTGAGGCGGAATGTCCGCATCCACCTTCGTCTGAATTTCATACACCTCCACCCAGCCATGCGCCTCGTCAGCCAGCCCGTCCTCCACCATGGCCGCATGATCATTCGCCAACGTGTATTCACCAAAACCGCCCCATCCGGAGTCCACTCCCTCCATCTGAAGATCAAAGCTCAAGCCTCCGACCGCACGATCGCCCACGGCAAAGTTCCGCACCTTCTCCCCCACCGCCGTCACGACCCCCACGCTCTCGTGGCCCAGGGCGAAGGGAAACTTGTCCTCCATGCCCGGAAAGGTGCCGTGCAGCAGCTCGCTGTCCGTCCGGTTGCAGAGGCAGGCGCACTCCGTCTTCACCAGCGCCTGATAAGGCCCCGGCCTGGGCACGGGCGTTTCAAGGATCTCAAGATGACCTGGGTGGACGGCGATGACGGACTTCATGAAGTTTGGCAGCCTTCCTAGACCGTCCTGCATCAACGCGCAAGATTTCCAAATCCAGAAACGTTTCTGAATATGGAAATGCACAAAGAAGCCGCCATCCCCCTCACCGACGACACCCTGGCGCCCGGAACGGAGCGTACGCTCGCCATCCTGGAGCTGCTCGGCCGCCACCGCGCCGGCCTCAGCCTCACCGAGATCGCCCGCGAGCTCGACCTGCCCGTGAACTCCGTCTTCCGTATCACCGCCACCCTGCACAGCCGCGGCTATCTCCAGCGTCGAGAGGACGACAAGCGCTTCGTCCTGACGAACAAGCTCTTCGACCTCTCCCGCCCCCAGGTGCGCGAAAAAAGCCTCGTCGTCTGCGGCCTGGAATCCCTGAAATGGCTGCGCGACGAATCCGGCGAGACCGCACAGCTGCTCACCAGCGTGAATCACAAAATGACCGTCCTGGAACAGTGCATCTCCTCGCAGCCAATCAAGGTCAGCAGCACCGTCGGCCTCCAGGTGCCCATGTACTCCTGCGCCCCAGGCAAGGCCGTGCTTGCCCACCTGCCCGCAGCCGACCTCGACACCTTCTTCGCAAATGTGAAGCTCAAACAATATACAAACACCACGCTCGCGACACGCAGTGCTCTCGAGGCTGATCTCATCAAAACACGCAAGCGCGGCTACTCCACCGATGTCGCCGAGGGCCTCGAAGGCATCCACTGCGCCGCCGCCGCCGTGCTCGACGAGTATCGCTACCCCGTCGCCGCCGTCACCGTCATGGCCCCGAGCTTTCGCGTGAAACGCGATCAATTCGAAAAACTCGGCCACCTCTGCATCCAGGCCGCCGAAACCATCACCCGCAGACTCCTGGCATGAAAAAAGTACTCTTGGCGCTCTCTGCGATCCTTGGCGGCCAGTCCTTTGCCGCATCCACGCCACAGCAGCTCGAGTTCTTCGAGTCGCGCATTCGTCCCATTCTCGCCCAGGAATGCTATGAATGCCACAGCACCGCCACCAAGCAGAAAGGCGGCCTCGTGCTCGACTCCCGAGCAGGCTGGCAGGCCGGCGGTGACTCCGGCGATGCCATCAAGCCCGGCGATCCTGCGGCTTCACTCCTCATCCAAACGCTCAGGCACGAGCACGAGGACCTCAAGATGCCCAAAAACGGCGCCAAGCTCGAAGCGAAGGTCATCGCCGATTTCGAGCAGTGGATCCGCGATGGTGCCGCCGATCCGCGCGATGCTCCACCGAGCAAAGAACAGGTCGAAAAAGAAACCGCCTGGTCTGCCACGCTTCAGCGCCGCAAGGAGTGGTGGGCGTTTCAGCCGATCCAGGTTTCAAGTTCCAAGTCTCAAGTTTCAGGTTCAGGCCAACTTCAAACTTTAAACCTGAAACCTGAAACTCCCTCCATCGATGACTTCATCGACGCCGAGCTAAAAAAACAAAACCTCCCCGCCGCACCGCCCGCTGATCCCGCCACACTCCGCCGCCGCATCAGCTACATCCTCACCGGCCTTCCGCCGTCCGATTTGTCCGACAAGTCCGACCTGTCAGACCAAATCAACGCTCTCTTAAACTCCCCCGCCTACGGAGAAAAATGGGCCCGCCATTTCATGGACTGGGTTCGCTACGCCGAGTCCTACGGCTCGGAAGGAGACCCAGCGATCCCTTACGCCTACCGCTACCGCGACTACCTCATCCGCGCCTTCAACGACGACGTTCCCTGGCCGCAGCTCGTCAAAGAAGGCATTGCAGGCGACCTCCTGCCCAAGCCGCGTCTCAAGAACGGTCTCAACGAAAGCGCCATCGGCATCGCGCAGCTCCGCATGGTGCTGCACGGTTTCTCACCGGTCGATTCGCTCGATGAGATGGTCACCTTCACCGACAACCAGATCGACACCGTCACCAAGGCCTTCCAGGCGCTCACCGTCAGCTGCGCCCGCTGCCATAACCACAAGTTTGACGCCATCAGCCAGACCGACTTCTACGCCCTCTACGGCATCTTCACCTCCACCCACCCCGCCGTCATCGACGCCAACGCCCCCGGCACCGGCGACGACCTCCGCGCCGAACTTCAAAAACTCAAAGCCCAGATCAAAGCCAAGCTCATCCAAGACTGGCTCTCCAAGCTCCCTCCAAACTCCGCTTCGAGCCAAACAGAGAACCGAGAACAGAGAACAGAGAACTTCGTTTTCCACGGCCTGCCTCGTTCCCCACCCGGCGAATTCACCCTCACCGAAAAAGGCCTCCGCATCCACCCCAGCGGCTACATCTCGAACACACTCACTCAAAAAGACCGTGCCGTGATTTTCACGGATCGTTTCCAGTGCGAAGGCGGCACGCTGTGGTTCCGCGTGGCTGGAAACGGCGGCGTGAAGGCCAAATACGTCGTGCAGAACTACCCGCGCACCGGCACCATCCACAAGGCCGTCGAACTCAAGGACGAGAAGGATGAAAAGCTCGCCTGGCGCAGCATTGATCTCGAATTCTGGAAGGGCGACGAAATCTTCCTTCAGCTTGCCACCGCCGCCGACATGCCCGCGGAATACAAAGCCGATGAGCCCTCCTGGTTCGCGCTGAACGACTCCATCATCACGAAAGATGGAAAAACGCCACCCAACCCCAGTCCATCGAAAGCCTCGCCTCGCCAACTCGTCTCAGCTTGGAAGACTAACACCCTCTCCGATGCCGACGCCGAGGCCCTCGATGCTCTCGTTCGGTCTAACAAGCTCTCCACCAGCCCCGCCGCCTCCCTGCTCAAGCGCTACCGCGATCTCGAGGCCAGGCTGCCCATGCCCACCCGTGTGCCCGGCGTGATTGAGGCGGACGCCAAGGACGCGCCGCTCTTTGTCCGTGGCGATCACAAGCAGCCTGCGGAGCTCGTTTCGCGTCGATTCCTCGAAGCCCTCGATCCCAAGCCCTTCGCCACGAAGCAAAGCGGCCGCCTCGAACTCGCCGAACGCATGGCGGACATGAAGAACAACCCGCTCACCGCCCGCGTCATCGTGAATCGCGTCTGGCACCACGTCTTCGGCCGCGGCATCGTCGCCAGCGTCGACAACTTCGGCAAGCTTGGCGATCTCCCCACGCATCCCGAGCTGCTCGATTTCCTCGCCCAGCGCTTCATCGACAGCGGCGGCAGCATCTAAAGCCTGTTGCGTGATATTTTGTCATCGAAGACCTTCCAGCGAGCTCCCGGCAGCAATCCCCAAGATCCCGAGAACAAGCTGCTTTCACATTGGAGCACGCGTCGTCTCGAAGCCGAAGCCATTCGCGACTCCATCGTCAGCCTCTCCGGCAAGCTCGACCGCACGCTTTACGGCGAATCCGTCGGCAATGGCGACGAGCGCCGCAGCATCTACGTCAAAGTCATCCGCAACTCGCTCCCGCCCTTCCTCACCACCTTCGACGCACCCGTGCCCTTCGCCACCCGCGGCAAGCGCGATGCCACCAACGTCCCCGCGCAATCACTCACGCTTCTCAACGATCCCAACGTGATCAGTTGGGCCCGCAGTTGGGCTTTGCGCATGATCAACGACCTCAAAGACCGCCCCGACGACCTCCGCGTCCGGCAGATGTTCCGGGAGGCCTTCTCCCGCGAAGCCACCGACGACGAAGTGAAGCAAGCCACGGCCTATCTGACCTCTCTCCAAGCCGAAACGGCCCAAGAAGCCCAAAAACTCGCCGAACAAGAAAACCAGCTCGCCGCCCTCAATCGCCAAATCAGCGCCTTGTTGGCCCCAGCACGTGAAAAGCTCGTCAAATCAGTCCCATCGGCCCTATCCGTCGCATCTGTCCCATCCCCGCTCGCCGAGTGGACCTTCGACAAAGACCTCAACGACACCACCGGCAAACTCCCGCTCACGCTCACCGGCAATGCCCGCATCGAAAACGGCGCTTTGATCGTCGATGGCAAATCCATGGCTCAAAGCGGCTCACTGCCGAAAACACTCACCGCGAAGACCCTCGAAGCCTGGGTGCAGCTCGATGACCTCAAGCAGCAGGGCGGCGGCGTCATCACCGTGCAGCACAAGGATGGTGGTTTGTTCGACTCGCTCGTCTTCGCGGAGAAAACATCTGCGCACTGGGTCGCCGGCAGCAACTTCTTCGAGCGCAGCGAGCTCTTTGAAGGCAGCGCCGAGACCGAGGCCGCCACACGCCCCGTCCATGTCGCCGTCGTGTATCAGGCCGATGGCACCATCCGCGGCTACCGCGAAGGCCAGCCCTACGGCCGCACCTACCGCAAAGCCCCGGGTGCCACCTTCGAGGCCGACCAAAGCCAGATCCTGCTCGGCTGCCGCCACGGCAGCCCCAGCGGCAACCACGGCCTCCGCGCCCGCATCCAACGCGCCCGCCTCTACGACCGCGCTTTGACGCCCGAAGAAATCGCCCAAACCTCCCACATCGAAGCCAGCACCCTTCGCGAATCCGACATCCTAGCCGCCCTCAGCGAATCTCAACGTCAGCAGCTCGCCAAGCTGCAATCTCAACGCGACACGATGAACCAAGCGATTGAAGCCGCCCGCTCCGCCACGAGCAGCGACGATCCCAAAGTTCAGGCGTGGACGAGCCTCGCGCAGAGCCTCATCAACCTCAAAGAGTTCATCTACCTTCGGTGAGTTCCCTGTTCTCAGTTCTCTGTTTCTCAATCCCACCAACATGAAAATCGAGCGATTTGAAGATATTGAGTCATGGCAACTTGCCCGAGAGCTCTGCAACGCCGTGTACAAACTCGTCTCTTCAAGCGGGCTCGGGAAAGATTTTTCACTGAAGGATCAGATGATCCGCTCCTCCGGCTCAATCATGGACAACATAGCCGAAGGCTTTGATGGAGGCACCAATCGCGAATTCATCCGTTTCCTACAGTATTCCAAGCGTTCCTGCTCGGAGCTTCAGAGCCAATTCTACCGATGCCTCGATCAGCGCTATTGCTCTACCGAGCAGTTCGACGCGATTTACGCGCAGGCCACCCTGACTCGGAACAAGATCGGAGCCTTCATCAATTACCTGTCCAAGCACCTCGAACGCCGCCCAAGCTCTTATGACTCCTAAACTGAGAACTGAGAACCGAGAACTGAGAACAGCGAACCTCTCCCGCCGCCACCTCCTCTCCCGCGCGTCCACCGGCTTCGGCATGGCCGCGCTCGCGGGGCTCATGCAGGAAGAGGCTCAGGCCGCGCTCGTGCATCGTGCGAAGCGTTTCGCACCGAAGGCACGCAGCGTGATCTTTCTCTACATGAGCGGCGGCGTGTCCCATGTCGATTCCTTCGACCACAAGCCGATGCTCAAGAAGTTCGAAGGCAAGCCGATGCCCGTGGCGGTCAAGAAGACGCAGTTCAACAACAACGGCACCGTCCAGCCCTCGCACTGGGACTTCAAACCTTATGGCCAGTCCGGCATCGAGGTGAGCGACCTCTTTCCGCAGATCGGCGGGGTCATCGACAACATCTGCCAGCTCCGCAGCATGACGGCGAAGTTCAGCGAGCATGCCCAGGGCAATTTCTTCATGCACAGCGGTTTCCCCTTCCTCGGCTTTCCCAGCGCCGGGGCGTGGACGAGCTACGGCCTCGGCTCCGAGTCGCGCGATCTTCCGGGCTACGTCGTGCTGCAGAGCGGCGGCGCGGCGACACCGCACGGCGGTGTGGGCCTGTTCAGCAACGGCTTCCTGCCTGCTCAGCATCAGGCCAGCATCGTGAAGGCTGACGAGGCCGAGGCGGTCGCCAACATCCGTCCGCGACAGCCCCACGACCTGCAGCGCCGTCAGCTCGACTTCATCGGCGCGATGGATCAACGCTTTGCCAGCGCCACCCAGCATGACACGCACATCGAGGCCGCCATTTCCAACTACGAGATGGCCTGGCGCATGCAGTCTGCCGTGCCCGACCTCTGCGACATCTCCGGCGAGACCGAGGCGACGAAGAAACTCTACGGCCTCGACGATCCCGAGCCGAAAAAAGCCGCTTACGCGCGCCAATGTCTGCTCGCCCGGCGACTCGTCGAGCGTGGCGTGCGTTTCATCGAGCTCAGCACGCTCGCCTACAACCTCGGCGGTGGAAATGCGGCCAATCCATGGGATCATCATGGCGCGATCAAGGAAGGCCACGGCAGGATGGCGAACCAGATTGACCAGCCCATTGCGGCGCTCATCAAGGACCTCAAGGCCCGCGGCCTGCTCGACAGCACGCTGCTCGTCTGGGCTGGCGAGTTCGGACGCACCCCTTTTGCCCAGGGCACGAACGGCCGCGACCACAATCCCTACGGATTCACCGTCTGGATGGCCGGCGGCGGCGTCAAAGGCGGCCACATCCACGGCGCCACCGATGAGTTTGGCTACAACGCCACCGAAAACGTCTGCACCGTCTATGACCTCTGGGCCACCGTGCTTCATCTGATGGGCCTCGACCACGAACAGCTCACCTACCGCTTCGGCGGCCGCGATTTGCGACTCACGGATGTGCACGGGAACGTGCTACGAGATATTTTTGCGTGATGAATCCGCAGCTCACACGTCGCCAGATGCTCAGCCAAGCCTCCACGGGCTTTGGCATCGCGGCGATGCATGGCTTGCTACAGGCGGAGAGCGCCAGCACGCATCGGGCAAGGCGTTTCACGCCCAAGGCACGAAGCGTGATCTTCTGCTACATGAGCGGCGGTGTGTCGCACCTCGACTCTTTCGATCCGAAGCCGCTGCTCGAAAAATACGCCGGCAAGCCGATGCCTGTGGCGGTGAAGAAGACACAGTTCAACAACAACGGCACCGTGCAGCCCGCGCACTGGGCGTTTCACCGGCATGGACGCAGCGGCATGGAGGTGAGCGATCTGTTTCCGCACATGGCCACCCTCGCCGACGAGATCTGCCTGATCCGCAGCATGACGGCGAAGTTCAGCGAGCATGCGCAGGGCAACTTCTTCATGCACACCGGCTTTCCGTTTCTCGGCTACCCGAGCGCCGGGGCTTGGACCAGCTACGGTCTCGGCACGGAATCGCGTGACCTGCCGGGCTACGTCGTGCTGCAAAGCGGCGGTGCCGTCGCGCCGCACGGTGGCGTGGGCCTTTTCAGCAACGGCTTTCTCCCCGCGCAGCATCAGGCGAGCATCATGCGCGTGGATGACCCTGAGCCCGTGCCGCACATCCGGCCGCTGCAGTCACAGGCACGCCAGCGTCATCAGCTCGACTTCATCAGCGGCATGGACCGCCGCTTCGCGGACCAAACGCAGCACGACCTGCACATCGAGGCCGCCATTTCGAATTATGAAATGGCCTGGCGCATGCAGTCCGCCGTGCCGGAGCTGTGCGACCTCTCCGGTGAAACGGAGGCCACGAGAAGGCTCTACGGCATGGACGGCCCCGCCTCGACGCGCACCGCCTACGGCCAGCAGTGCCTGCTTGCACGTCGTCTGGTGGAGCGCGGCGTGCGCTTTGTGGAACTGAGCTGCCTTCCTCAGAAACTCGGCGCGGGCCAGGCTCCCAATCCCTGGGACCAGCATGGCCAGATCAAGAAAGGCCACGCCAACATGGCCTATCAGGTCGACCAGCCCATCGCCGGTCTCATCAAAGACCTCAAGTCACGCGGCCTGCTCGACAGCACGCTGGTGGTCTGGGCCGGCGAATTCGGCCGCACGCCCTTTGCGCAGGGCAGCGACGGCCGCGATCACAATCCTTACGGATTCAGCCTCTGGATGGCCGGCGGCGGTGTCAGACCCGGCCATGTTTACGGGGCGACGGACGACCTTGGCTACCATGCCGTGGAAAACATCGCCACGGTTCATGATCTGTGGGCCACCGTGCTGCACCTCATGGGGGTCGACCACGAGCTGCTCACCTACCGCTTCGGCGGCCGTGACCTGCGGCTCACCGACGTGCACGGCAACGTGCTGCGCGACATCATCGCCTGAGCCCGCCGAACCAAAAGCACCGCGACTTGCCAGGCTGCCCTGGATGAGCGGCCCCGAGCTCCGGAGCTTCAGCGGAAATAACCCGTCACCTTGAGCCTGCGCCCGTAGATCTTGTCCCCGGCGGCGACGTAGAGGATGTCGTGGTCCTTGCCGGCAAACTCACAGCTGACCACCTTGCCGTCCGCCACCGGCTTCGCCAGGATCCCGGCAAGACGTCCCGCAGGATCAAACACCTGCACGCCGAGCTCGGTGGTGACGAAGATGCGCCCCTTGGACTCCGTGGTGGCGCCGTCCCCTGAGGCGGACTCCTTGCCGACGGGCAGCCACAGGGTCATGAAAGGCGCTCCACCGGTGAGCGTGCCGTCATCCTCGATCCTCCAGGCCCAGACATGCTTGCCACCATATTCGGAGGCCACCAGCGTGCGTTCATCCGGCGAGATGGAGATGCCGTTCGGCTTCGCCACCCTGCCCTGGTCTGCAACGATGTGTTTCCCGTCCTTGGTGATGAGGTGGATCATCTGCGTCGGTGTCTCGGTGAAATAGACATGCCCGGCCTTGCTGACGACGAGGTCGTTGCATTTCACGCCCGTGAGCAGCACCTGCACCTCCCCCTTCAGGGTGATGGCGATGATGCGCTGCTCCTTGTTATGGCAGGCGTAGAACCTGCCGTCCGGGCCGATCTGCAGGCCGCTGATGCCGGGCAGGTTGTCGAGAAACAGGTCCACCTTGCCGGTGGCCGCATCCAGCTTGTAGATGCCTTTCCCGGCCTTCACGTCCGTGAAGAAGAGATTGCCGGCGGCATCCGTGCAGAGGCCGTCGGTGAAGACATAGCCGGAGGCCGCCTCCTTCCAGGGTTCGCCATCGGAGAGGAATTCATGCAGGGAGGTGTCCTGGGCGCAGACGGGAGCCAGGAGGGCGAGAAGAAGGAGCAGGGGCTTCATGGTGAAGTTGCAGGCGGTGAGATGAACAGACGTTGATCCAGCGGCACGCGTCAGCGGTCATTTTCTCCAGAGCCAGCGCAGCGTGTCCGGCAGCAGCGAAGCGCCATGCTTGCCGTTGTGCGTGCCTTCTCCGAGGATGAACTGATAATCGTAACCGGCGAATTTCAGTGCAGCGGCCATGTCCTCATTGGCCAGAGGCCAGTTGCCAAACTGGTTGTCCAGATCATTCCTGCCATCCTGCAGAAAGACCCGCAGCGGCTTTTTGTCAGTCTTGCGGATCAGCGCGGGATAAACATGGCCGCCACGGATGTTGGTGAAGCTGCCGATGTGGCTGACCACCTTGCGGAAGGCGTCCGGCCGCTCCCAGGCCACGGTGAAGGCGCAGATGCCGCCGCTGCTGTTGCCGCAGATGGCACGCTGGTCGGGATCGCTGGTGAGGTTGTAGTCCTTGGCCACGGCGGGAAGAATCTCCTCCAGCAAAAAGCGGGCATGCAGGTCGCCCAGTGAATCATACTCAAAGCTGCGATTGCTGCGCGGCTTGTCCTTTGGATTTGCCGTCGGGAAGACGCCGGGCTGGATGAAGATGCCGATGGTCACGGGCATCTCACCGCGGGCGATCAGGTTGTCGAACACCACCGGCGCCCGAAACTGACCGTCCCGCTTCACAAAGCCGCCACCGTCACAGAACACCATCACGGCGGCCGGCTTGTCCTTGGAATACTGGGTCGGAACGTAGATCCACCAGTCGCGGGTGGTGCCGGGATAGATCTTCGAGTCCTTCCAGGGCGGCATCTGGATGACCTTGCCCTGCGGCACGCCGGGCTGCTCCTGGGAGTCCTTGCCCAGCACATATTGATCATCCTGAGGCGCCCCCAGAAGCGGCAGGCAGCCGGCAAGCGTGACAAGGGAGAAAAGGAATCGGCGAAGCATCGAGGTCATGGGAGCCTTTCAAAACGTGGATCGAGCGGACATGTTGCAGCCGCCAGGACGGAGATGCCGGGGAATTTCGCCAAACTCAGCCTTTGGCCATGCTGGCCGCAAGCTTCACCGCCTCGACCAGGCTTCTGCCGCTGGCACGCCCCTGCCAGGCGATGTCACAGGCGGTGCCATGGTCCACGCTGGTGCGCGGCACGGGAAGTCCCAGCGTGGTGTTCACGGCGGTGTCAAAGGCCAGCGCCTTGAGAGGGATGAGCGCCTGATCATGATACATGCAGACATAGGCGTCCACCGCTCGCCTTTTCGCGACGATGAAGGCGGTGTCCGGAGGCAGCGGCCCCTCCACCTGCATGCCGGCGGCCCTGGCGGCGGCGACGGCCGGAGCAATGATGGCCTCCTCCTCACCACGACCAAAGAGACCATGCTCGCCCGCATGCGGATTCAGGCCGCAGACAGCGATTTTTGGCGCCCGGCTCTTCACCCGGCGCACGGCATCGTGCGTGAGTTCAATGACATCTTGAATCCGGCGGCTGGTGAGAGCCGGAACGACGTCCTGATAACCGATGTGGACGGTGACCAGGCTGCAGATCATCTCCTCCGAGAAGAAGGTCATGCAGGATCGATCGGCGGCCATCTTTTCAGCGAACATCTCCGTGTGCCCAGGATAGGTGATCCCGGCGGCATGCAGCGCCTCCTTGTTCAGCGGCGCCGTCGCCACGGCGGCCACCTGGCCGGCAAGCGCGGCCTCGATGGCCTTGTCCACATAGCGGAAGCCGGCCGCCCCCGTTTTCGCGCTGACCCTGCCGGGTTCGAAGCCGTTGGCGTCAAACCCGAACACGTCCAGCACCGCAGGCTCATCCAGGCTGGCGAATTTTTCCGACCATTCGATCTCGCTGAGAATGCGGCGGGGGGGTGGCAGGCCGGTCTGGCGGGCACATTTTGCCAGCAGCCGGGCGTCCCCGAAGATCACGGGCACGGCAAGCCCCCGCACCTCTTCATTGGCGAGCAGTTGAAGGCAGATTTCAGGGCCAACCCCGGCGGGGTCTCCCATAGTGATGGCAATGAGCGGCCGGGACATTCGAGGCGATGAATCAAGGATTGCCGAAGTCACTTCACCTTGAAGAGCTCGACGTCGAAGATCAGGGCCTCGTTCGGGCCGATGTCACGTCCAGCTCCGCGCGGGCCGTAGGCAAGGCGCGAGGGGATGAAGAAGCGGAACTTGGCGCCTTCCTTCATCAGCTGCACGCCCTCGGTCCAGCCGGGGATGACACGGTTCAGCGGAAACTCGATGGTCTGTCCGCGGCGGTAGCTGCTGTCGAACACACGGCCGTCGATCAGCGTGCCCTCGTAATGCACTTCCACGGTGTCCGTGGCCTTGGGGCTGCGTCCGGCCCCCTCGGTGATGACCTTGTATTGAAGACCGCTGGCGGTGACGACGACACCCTCCTTTTTGGCGTTGTCTTCGAGGAACTTTTCTCCTTTGGCGAGGGCGATGTCTGACATGGATGGTTAGGGCAAGAGGTTGGGGGAGACGGAGGCTAGCAGCAGGACGGAGGGAGGCAAGCACAAGACCGCCCGCCCTGGTCCGGCTCATTTTCCTGATTGCAAACCCTGCTCCCCTCCGCGACCCCAGGTCATGTCATTGCTGAAACGTTTCGAAGTCTGGGTGCTCATCCTCCTCGCTGCGGGAGCAGGCCTGTGGGTGGCGCTGGACCAGCCTGCCCCGGAGGGCGATCCACGCCCGGTGACGGAGGAAGAGCAGGCCGCCGAGGAGCCGGCGATTGTCATTCACCGCTGCACCCTGGAGCGCGACTACGGCAACGCGCGGCTGGACATCGAGCTGCGCTACCGCAACAGCAGCCCGAGACCCCTGGTTTTGCAGCCACCGGACGTGAAACTGCTCACGCATGACGGGCGTGAGGTGCCGCCGTTCATCCTGCCTGTGGAAAAACCACCCCAGATCGCGCCCCGCACCGCCCAGAGCGTGCGGCTTCGCTACTGGCTGGAGGCCGCTCATCTGAAAGGCGGGCTGAGCCTCGACATCCGGGGCGGCAAGGCAGACGTGAAATCCAACACCGCCCTCGATCTCGAAAAGCTCGAAAACCACAAACCCCGCACCTGGCAGGGCCTCATTCAGTGATCCGGTGCCTCACTTCACCACCGGAAGGGACTGGATGAAAAGAGAGTAAAACTCGTTTTCCTCCGCAGTTTCCCCGTCGGCTTCCAGGATGGATTTGAGGATTTCAGCAGCCTCCTTCTGCACACTTCGGGAGGAGAAAAGCGCGGCGCGTTCATTCATGTAGTCGAACACCGCTTCGTCATCTTCCGCCACTTCACGCGCCCGGGCGAAGGATTCCTCGATGAACAGATCCTTCGGGTAATCGGACTTCCACCCTTTCTTCACGAACGCCTGCTTCAGAAGATCCTCTTCAACGAGTGAAACATGGGCGTCGGCATAGATGGAAAGGGCAAGAAGGTCAAAAAGCGCTTCGCGTTGCGGCTGGGTCATGATGAGGGGAATTTCATCCGACTGAATCCACGATGTCGATGCTGAAAAAACACTTATTTTTGCGTCAGCATCGGAAGATGCGGCGCTAGTTTTCCCGGAGGTTGCGGCGGAAGTCCACGATGCCTTCGCGCAGGCTGAACAAATCCTTCCTCCATGTGCCAAAAACCGCCTCGTGACAGGCGTTCGCAGGAGACGTTTCCAGCTCCTGAAGGGCCGCGAGGGCTTCGTTGATCCAGTTCAGGCAGCGCTTGCTGACCGCCAGCGCATAACCGGTGTCGATGTCGATCTCCGCGTCGGACCTGCGCCCCAGCATGCCAATGGCGGCCGCCAGCTTTCCTGAAACCTGCATGACATGGCCGAGGAACCGGACCAGCGGATCGTCCGGCGAACTTTCGGATGCATCTTCCAGTCCTGCGCGCCTTGCACCGTCACAGATTCGCACGACCAGTTCACGCGACTGACGGCCAAGCGGATGCTCCTGGGCCTTGTGACGAACGGCGGCGGCTTCCGTCACCTCGTCCATTCTGCCTCCGTCCTCGGTCTCCGGGTCTTCCGAAAAGTCCTGGTTCAAAGTCTCCATCCACTCCCTGCGCCGCTGCTTTTCTGGCGGGTCTTCGGAGGAGGGCTCCACACCTTCCTGGGCGTCGGCCAAGTCCTCGATGAGATGATCCCAGCCCATGACGAAGGCAATCTTTTGCTCCGACCCCTCGTCCTCCTCATACTTGTCATGAGCCTCAAGGCTGGCGTCGTTCAGACGGTCGGAGGCCTTGAGCTGCTCCTCCCATTTGTCTTCGGTGAAATCCTCCTGACGCAGCTCGTCATTGTACTCTGCAGCCTCGTCACGGGGCGGACGCTGGATCACTGCGGCGAGATGCTCCCTCATGGCGTGCATGTTGGCCATCCTTTGAGCAGACTCCTCGTCCTCGTCCATCTGCCAGCGGTGCTCGAGCACCTCGATCTGAAAGTCGGTGCTCTCCACCACGCAACGGCCCACGCCTTCCATGAACCATTCGAGGTAGAAGCAGCTGCGCATCTCGGTGGGCACCTCATGAATGCGCCGCTCGCGGTAGGCCTGTTTCCACTCCTCCTCCGGCACGGCAAACACCTTGACCTTGCGCGAGGCGGTGATGTCCCCCACCTGCCCCGTCTGGACAACGGATCCCGGCGGGATCAAGGGCTGACGCCGCGGGGTGGGATTGATGAAACGCAGCCTGCTCCCCGCGATGTCCTGCCAGGCGTCCCCCTGCAGGTCGAGAAGGATCGGCTTGGCACGGCCCATCACCTCCAGCCGGACCGTCACACGGCCACGCTCTGTGTTGTCCAGCTCGCCGCGGATCACGGCTTGATCAAATCTCCAGGCCATGCGCGATGTAAGGTGGAGACGATGCGGTAAGCAAGAACGAAGGCGGGTGAACTTTCAGGATGCAGCCTTCGATCATGCGGCGAGATTTGCCAATGCCCGCACAGATCAGCCCGTTTCAGGACAGCCCTTCCGCGCGTGCGGAGCTGGTGCCCTTTCTGATGGCGCAGTTCCAGGGAGAAGGCGCCTGTGACGCCGGCCGGTGGCTGCGCCGTTTCGCCTTCTGGTGGGATGAAAACCCGTTCGCAAACGCGCATCCATGCCGCGGCTGGGTGCTTCGTGACGCAGACGCCGTCGTCGGTTTCCTTGGAGTCATCCCGACCCTTTATCAAGACGCCGGCGGCACGCCGGTCCCGGCATTGATCGCCTCCTCCTGGGCTGTGGCGGAGGCTCATCGTCATGCCGCGCTGCCCATGGGCTTGATGCTGCAGCGCACTGGACGCGACTGCGTCATGGTGGACACCACGCCAAGCCCTGAGGTGCGCCGACTGCTGGAACACTGGGGCTGGAAAGCGCAGACGCAGATCAGACACAGCATCGTCCTGCGTGGTGCCATCGGCAGCGTCCTGGCCGCCATGGGCGGCAGGGAACCCTGGCCCATGCGTGAAGGCCGGAGAATCGTCACGGACCCCGCTCTGGTGACCCAGATCGCACCGGCGGCCTCCTCCGGCCGACTGCAGAAACACATCACGCCCGAATACCTGCGCTGGTATGTGAAATCGCCGATGCGCGAGCATCATGTCCTCGCCGTCATCGACGGCGGCGGCGCCTTGTCATCCTGCCTGGTCCTGACACGCCGGAGCCTCCGGGGAATCCCCTCCTGGATGGTGGTCGATTGGTTCACCGCAGAATCTTCGCATGAGGAACTCCATGCCCTGGCTTTCCATCTGATGCATCACTCCCCCGAGGGCCGGCACGCCTGGCGGCCTTTCATCAGCCTTGTTTCCTTTCCTGGCGAGGATCCCTGGCGGGGCCTGCCGGTCATCTTCAGCCGCGACGAGTTCATCTGCCATCACCACTGGATTCCGGCGCGTCTGGCGGACTCTCCGGCCAGGCATGTCATCGGCGAAGGCGACTGGGGTCTATGACACCAGCGCCAGCACGTCGGCGGGAGTCGCGAAGGAATCCGCCTTGATTTTCTCGTCAGGGATCGTCACGCCAAACTCCTGCTCCAGGGCCATCAGCAGGTCGATCGACTGAAGCGAATCCAGGCCCAGCCGGCCAAGCTCCGCGTCCAACGAAAGCGGCGCTCCCTCGGGCAGCATCCGAAGGAAGGGGCGAAGCAGGTTCAGAAGTTTTTGTTCGGCATTCATTCGGCGGAAGGGGGGATCAGGAGGATGACTTGGCGGCCAGCAAGGCGTGACCGTGATTCATACGCCAGGCCTCGGCCTGTCGGCCGTTTTCATGCGTCACCTCAACGGGCGGCGCATGACTGAGAAAGCCCAGCAGGCTGGCCGTCAGGCCATAGGCGCCGACATTGGGAATGCCCACCAGGTCGCCCGGCTGCAGCGGGGGAACCCGGACGCCGCGCCCCAGGGCGTCGAGCGGAGTGCAAAGAGGTCCGACCAGGTCCACCGTCATCATGGGTTCGGCGGCAGCCTCGCGGCCCAGGTTCACGACGGTCAAGGCGCCACGGGGCACACGCCCCAGGCCGGCCATGCCGCCGAGATGATGAATGCCGGTGTCGAGGATGACAAAGGTGCGGCCGGGAAAAGTCTTGAGGTCCAGCACGCGAGCGATCAGCCAGCCGCTGCCCGCGCAGAGGCGCCGCCCGGATTCAAACCAGAGCTCCGCCCCTCGTCGGGCGAAGGCCGAGGCCTGCCACACCTCGCTCAACTTCTCCCTCAGTCCGTCCAGGGGCACGGGTGCCAGATCGTTCGCATACGGCCATGGAAAACCGCCGCCGGCATTGAGGATGCGGGATTGAAAACCCAGCGCCTCCTCGACCCGCTGCGCACATTCAAGGGCGCGGCGCGTGTTCGTCACCAGGGCCTCCACACCGGCGATCTGGGTTCCAAAATAAACGTGCACTCCAGCCAGGTTCAGTCCCGGCAGACGGACCTGGCTTCGCGCCTCCGGAGCCAGCAGCAGCGCTTCGGCAAAGCCAAACTGGCTCTCCACGCCGCTCATCGCCAGGCGTGCGTCCGGGGCGTCCTCCGGATTCACCCGCAGCAGGACCGCAGCCTCGCACGCATGACGCTGGCAGGCTGCGGACAGACGGGCGAGGTCACGCGGGCTTTCGGCGGAAAAAAGGCGCACGCCCTCGTTCAAGGCCGCTTCCAGCTCCGCCTCGGTCTTGCCCGGTCCGCCGAACAAAATCTTCTCTCCGGCGAAGCCGGCCGTGAGCGCGGCGGCAAGCTCGCCCGTTGAAGTCACCTCGGCCCTCGCCCCGCATTCACGAAGCCGCCGGGCGATGGCGGGCAGCGGGTTGGCCTTGAAGGAATAACAAACGGCGGCCCCTTCAGGCAGCGCGGAAAAAAGCTCGGCGGCACGCCGGGTCACCTCCCCCAGGTCGTAGGCGTAAAGCGGTGTGCCATGGCGGCGCGCCAGCTCCTCGGCAAGGCCGGCGTTCATGCGACGTCCTCCTCAAGAAGGGCTCGCAGGGCCTTGCGATCCAGCTTTTGGTTGGGCGTGCTCGGCAGTTCAGGCAGTATGATCAGCCGGTCGGGAACCTTGGCGGCCTCCAGAAGTCCCGCGAGTCCGGAAAGAATCACCGCGTCGTCAGGCCGTCCGCCGGTCAGCGTGACAAAGAGGCAGAGCTTGTCCCGCGCCTCGTCCTTGATGCAGCCTGCGGCGGACACCTGCTCAAGGCTGCATGCGGCCTCCTCAACCTCCACAGGGCTCAGCCGGTGCCCCTTGTGCTTGATCATGAAGTCGCTGCGCGACTGAAAGTGGATGAACCCGCCGGCATCCACCGAACCAAAGTCACCCGTGACGAGGACCCGCGCGCCATCTGGCGGGAAGCGGTAGCGTTTCGCCGTCTCCTCAGGGGCGCGCCAGTAACCCAGGGCGACATGCGGCCCCTTCACCATCAGCTCTCCCACCGTGCCGGGCGGCAGCCGGTCACCTTCCGGTGACTCCGCCCACACCTCCGTGCCATCGAGCGCACGTCCGACGCTGCCCTCGTGGGCGTCCAGCTCCTCCGGCAGCAGGATGGAGACCCGCTTGCATTCCGTCAGGCCGTACATCGGAAAAACCCGTGCTTCAGGAAACAGCTTCTGAAGCTGGCGGACATGCGTGGCGGGCAGATGATCGCCGGTGTTGCTCAGGAGGCGGAGCTTCGGAAGCTCCACCGGCCGCCACGACTGCATCTTGATCAGTCCTGCAAAAAGGCTGGGCACGCCCGGCAGCACGGTGATGTCATGACGCGCAAGCAGGCGGGGCAGCTCAGGACCGGCCATCTCGGGCCGCCCAACAAAAAGCGCCGCACCCGTCATCATCGCATAGAAGACCTGGTAGAAGCCGTAGTCGAAGGCCAGGGGCAGGAAGACGCCGATGCGGTCGTCCTCGCGGTAGCGAAGCCGCGCCATGATGGCCCGGGTGACAAAGTCCACGTTGGCATGGCTCAGCATGACACCGCGCGGGGCTCCCGTGGAACCGGAGGTGAAGATCAGGAACGCCAGCTCATCACCACCGGCCGGCTTCGGCAGGACGGCCGGCTGACTGCTGCAAAGAGCTTCATAGTTCCGATCGATGATCAGCGTCCTGACGTCACCAGCCTCGGGCAGGAGATCACTGCGTGCTTCCGAAAGGAGGATGAGTGACGGCTCGCACTGCCTGACGATGCGCTCAAAGGCCAGGGGCGGGATCTGCGGGCTCAGCACCGAAAACACCGCGTCTGCGCGGCTGGCGGCCAGGCTCAGCAGAGGCAGTTCGATGCGGTTTTCAGAAACGATCAGCACCCGGTCGCCCGGCCGCACGCCCAGCGCGATCATGCCGCAGGCGAGTTGATCCACCCGGACTCGGGCCTCATCGTAGGAAAGGACGCCCATTTCTCCCAGCAAAAAAGGGCGCCCGGCATGACGGGCGGCGGCCTGGATGAGGAGATCGGACAGATGAACCATGCGGGTGCGGAAATGAACGCCCTAACTCTTCTGCGTTCAAGGCTCATCCCTGTGGCGGATGCCGCCACATTCAATGCCTGCGAGGCCCCCGGCGTGTCTCCTGACGCACAAACAAGGGCTCCAGATTCTCACGGATCCATGCAAACGCGGCCTCCATGCCCTCGCGCATGTAGATCACTCCGATGTCCGCCTCCACCCGCGTGGGATTGCCCACGCAGTTCAGGAACTGGTTGCAGGTGAAGCGCGTCTTCATCTCCGCATCCACGCCCCCCTGGCGCTCCAAAACCCAGGAACGGACATAGAGCTCAAGCACGGCATCCCCGATCCAGGCATCCTGGCGAAGTTTTTCCAAAGCATCCGGTGCGTCGGCCATGAAGGTTCCTTGCAGCAGGATGCGACGTAGCGCCAGCGGTTCGATGCAGACGGTGAACTTGCCTGCCGAGCCTGCTTGACCCCGCCGCCCTCCGCGTCTCCCCTCCATCGACAACCGTGCATCCGCCCCTCGCCAACCTCTCCCAGCTTTCCGATCGCAAAAGAAACGGCCCTCCCCTTTCGGTGCTGACCGCCTACGACTATCCGGCGGCACGCCTGCTCGATGAAGCCGGAGTCGACCTGCTCCTGGTCGGCGACTCCCTCGGCATGATGGTCCTCGGCCTGCCGGACACGACCGGCGTAACCATGGAGATGATGATCCACCACACCTCGGCCGTCCGCCGCGCCGTGAAGCGAGCCCCGGTCATCAGCGACCTGCCCTATCATGCCTATGCAACCCCCGAGATGGCGCTGGCCAACGCCCGTCGGCTGGTCGAGGCGGGGGCCGACGCCGTGAAGCTGGAAGGCGGCGTGGACTTCGTGCCGCAGGTGCGGGCCATCATCGATGCAGGCATTCCCTTTGTCGGCCACATCGGCATGCTGCCGCAAAGCGTGAAGGAGGAGGGCGGCTACAAAAAGAAGGGCCGCACCCCGGAGCAGGCGGAAAAGCTTCTGCAGGACGCCATCGCCCTGGATGAAGCTGGAGCCGCGGCCATCGTGCTGGAAAGCATGGTGCCCGACGTGGCCTCCACAATCACCCGCCGCGTCAAGGCCACCACCATCGGCATCGGGGCAGGCTCCGGCACCGACGCCCAGGTGCTTGTGCTTCATGACCTCATCGGCGCCTTTCCCTGGTTTCGCCCGCCCTTTGCCACAGCACGCGCGGACGTGGCCGCTGAAATTTCCCGGGCCGCCCGTGAATACATCACGGCCTGCCAGGCACGCTGAACATTTTCACGCCGCCAGCCTGGCCTCCAGCGCATCTCCCAGCGCCAGCAGCAGCGGATCACTCCACGCCGTGCCAAAGAAGGAAAAGCCCACGGGCAGACCGTCCACATCACCCATCGGCAGGGTCAGGTGCGGATAACCCGCGACGGCTGCAGGCGTGCAGGCGACTCTAACATCAGCGTCGCCCTTCCGGAGATCGATCCTTTCTGTCGGATCATTGGTTGGGCAGACCAGGGCGTCCAGACGGTGGCTTTGCAGCGTGGCGTCAATGCCTTCGGGACCGGCCAGACGACGGGCGAGCGCCCTCGATTCAGCCGCCTCCGCCAGAGCCTCGGGTGTGCCGCGTTTCTCCGCCTCCTCAAAAAGGTCCTGGCCGAACCAGGGCATCTCCTCGGCGGCAAGCTCCCTGTTGAAGGCGATCAGCGCCTGCAACGAGCCGACCCTGCCACCCCGTTCCCTGAGGTAGGTGTTCAGGTCGGCCCGAAACTCCGTGAGCAGCGCCCTCCAGGCAAGCCCTGCCGCCGCCCGCTGGTTTGGCAGTTCCACGTTTTCAACCACCTCGACCCCGGCCTGCCGCAGCAGCTTCAGGACATGATCGAACCGCGCCAGCACGCCGGGATGGCTTCCACAAAGCTCGCGCACCACACCCAGCCTTTTGCCACGGAGAACCTCCGTGTGAAACAACGAGGAGTACCCCGTCACCGCGCCCGTCGGCGGCGCGCTTGAAAGCGGATCCCCGGGGTCATGTGCGGCCATCACCTGCATCATCAGGGCGGCGTCACGCACGGTCCGGGTCATTGGTCCGGGGGTGTCCTGCCAGTGCGAGATCGGGATGATGCCACCGCGGCTCAGGCTTCCCAGCGTCGGCTTCAACCCGACGATGCCGCAGGCGCTGGCGGGGCTGACAATGCTGCCGTTGGTCTCCGTGCCGACGGCGGCGGCGCAGAAGCCGGCCGCCACCGCCACGGCGGAGCCGCTGCTCGATCCGCTGGCGTTGTAACCCTCCCTCCGTGGATGGCGCGTCAGGCCGCCGCGTGCGCTCCAGCCACTGGTGGAGTCGCGGCTGCGGATGTTCGCCCATTCACTCAGGTTGGTCTTGCCAAAGACCAGCGCCCCGGCCTCGCGCAGCCGACGGACGATGAAGGCGTCGCGCTTTGGAGGCGGCGCATCCACCAGCGCCAGGGATCCCGCAGTCGTCAGCATGCCGTCCACGGTCTCGATGTTGTCCTTGATCAGCACCGGCGCCCCATGCAGAGGCCCGGAGGGGGCCGCGTCGGCCAGCCGATCACGCTGCGCGTGCAGCTCGATGACCGCCCGCAGTTCCGGCCCCGCACGGTCGATGGCATCGATACGTAACAAATAATGCTTCAAATAATCCGCGGCCTGAGCCTCGCCGGATGCGATCCGTCTCACCACCTCTGACAGAGAATCCGCCTCGCTGGGCGCACGGTGCCTGGAACACGATGAGACGACGGCCAGCAGCGCGCCACCCTGGAGAAAATCGCGACGCTGCATGGCGGAGGCCCGGGTGTTCAGCTCACTTCAGGCCGCCGATCCTGCAGCCCTGCGCCGGGTGCTGGGGAATGGCGACCGGCCTGCCGGCCAGGATGGCATCCAGGGCGTCACGCAGGTCGCGCGTGGTGGCCGACCGCTGACGCTTCGTCGGACCGAGGTAGAGGTCGTTGATCCTGCCCTTGTAGAGCACTTCGCCGCCGGGCGAGACCACGACGGCCTCGGGGGTCGTCGTCGCGCCCAGGTGCCGGGCCAGCAGCTGCTGCCTGTCCACCAGCACACGCGCCTTCACCTGCTCCAGGTCCGCATGCTGAAAGGCGGTCTCGACCGTGATCTCCGAATCGGAATGGACCAGCGCCACGGCCACCTTGCCGGCATACTCGGAGGCGACCGCATTGATCTCCTTCATGAACGGACGGGTGGTCGAACAAAAAGGAGAGACAAAGAAAAGCAGCACGGCCTTGCCGCCCCCGGCGTCCAGGGGCGCATAGGACCTGCCATCTGTCGAGGGCAGTTCGGCGGGGGGCTCGGCGGAAGCCTGGACGGCCAGGCAGAGTGAAAGCAGGAGGGCGCGCAGGAGCATGGTCGGATTCAAGCCTGGAAAGCGCGGCTTGAGAACTCAAAACTCATCTCCTTGCCGGCGACGTCCGCTGAAGCGGACCGGTTTCGCCGCGTCTGGCGAACTCCTCGGGCATGAGCAGCTCGATGTCCGCCCCCAGGTTCGCGGGGCTGAGAAAGTGGTTCTCCGTGCGTTCCGCAGACTCGGCAAGCCAGGCGAAGGCCTGGTGGTAAAGACCCAGGAACCTTTCCACAAAGGGCGCGATGACCTCCGATGAGGTTGCGGTCATCTCCGCGGAGAGCGCACGCATGTCCACGGCCGCGCCGGGATTCATCGAGATGTTGACAGGCTCGGGCAGCCTGCCCTGAAGCAGGTGCTCGCCAAGGGGGACAAACCTTCGGTTAGGCGTGAAGGGGTGAACCGCGCCGTCCAGCATGCCCAGGATCTGACGGACAAGGTTCGTCATCCTGGGGACGATCGACTGCAGGGCGGTGAACACCTGCCCGCTCTCGCCCATGCCGGGCAGCCTTCCCTGGAGGGTTTGAAAGGCAAAGAACAGGGTCAGCAGCTCACGGAAACCAGGCAGGGCGGCAGCCATGCTTTCATAGAGCGCACACCAGTGTGGCAGGTCCTGGCGGCGTACCCGCAGGACCTCGTCCAGCTCCTCAGGATCGCTCCACCAGAGCAGGCCCAGCGCCGCCGCAAACCGGCTCTCCAGACGCACCTCGTGGGCCAGCAGGGCGGATTCCATCTGCTCCATCTCCAGCTTGTGGCGCGCCGCCTCGGCCCGGAGCGACTGAGGGCTGCTGTCATCCTCGCCAAACTGAAGCCGTGACACCGAATAGCCGGCGAGGCTGAGCGTCGCGGCGGCTTCGAGATCACGGCGGCGCTGCCAGGCCATGTTCCATTCACGCAGGGCGGCCTTGAGGCGGGCGCCCCATTCCTTGATCTCCTCACGCACCTTCAGAATCTCGTCCTGAAGCTGCTGCCTGCCCGGCGACACCGCATGGGTGGCCCCCAGGCCGCACATGGCGCGCTCAGGATGGGCCAGCCCGCCGAAGTAGCGGCGGATGACGAGCATCGACTCATCCTCTCTTCGATTCTGATCGACCACCTCCTCCTCGGTCACCAGGTGGTGCTCATGCAGGCTGACGCCCAGTTCATGCTGGTAATGGAAAAAGGTGACCTGCCTCGAAAGGTCAACAAACGAGACCAGCAGAGAAGCCGCGGGCGCCTCCCTGGGCAGATGAGCAACAACACCCTCTCCTGGAGGAGCTTTCTCCTGGGTGGCGGCGGCACCTGGTGCCGCGTCCACATCCCGCGCCGCCCGGGCCACATGACGCGCCATCAGCAGCGAAAGATTGTCCGGCAGACGCTGCTTCTTGAGGCCTTGGCGCACGTCCAGGCAGCAGGCACGCCAGGCTTGATCCAAAAGCCGCATCTTCGCCTCCAGGGCGGTCAACGCTTTCCGTCCAACCAGGTTGCGGGCGGCCACGACCGCTCCGGATCTCATCCTCAGAAGCGCCAGGATAGAAACCAGTCTTGCCATCACAAAAAAGCAGGCAAACGGCAGCTTCGCCAGGAATCTCCAGGCCCGGCCGGCAGCACGCAGGCCTTCCTTCAGGGACGCTTTCTGGTCTGACACATGCCTCAGGCTCATCTCCCACGGGTCATGTTCATGGAGGGCACGATAAAACCAGGTGTTCAACTCGCGCAGCAGGTGACAGAAAGTCGTGCTCATCCCACCGGAGTTCATGGCCAGTTCGCGAGCCATCAGGGCCGCCAGCTCACGCGAACTGGTCACCGAGACCACGGGCAGGCCAACATGCAGGATCATCCTGCCGGTGCTGATGCCACCAAGCCCGCCCTTCACCGAAGCACGCACGCCCGCTGTCGTGTCCAGCCAGATCTCCTCGACCGGCTCGAGTCCAAGATGCCAGCAGAGCTCATCCACCAGTTCAAAAAACGCCGGCTGGCTTGCCGGAGTGATCTGCAGGGCGCTGCGGGTGGAGCGTGGGCGTCTCAGCAACGGACGAAACATGAAAAGCCAGGTCGCCAGTCCGGCAATGAAGCCCGCCGCAGGCAGAAAATCCTGCCAGGTCCAAGCCACTGCCATGGCCATTTTGCGAGCCCAGAAATGAACCCCCCAACCCCAAAACAAGGCCAGGCCAAGCAAAACAGCCCCGTAGAGAAAAGGGAGGAACAGGGTGATTCCACTCGATGCCAGCAACAGTCCAAAATGCAGAGGCCCACGCCTGGGGGTCAGACGCACGCGTGGCTTGGCCGTGGAAGTTGGAGAATCGCCAGGAGGCATTCGAAGGGCAGTAAAGGCTGTCAATTTATCAACATTTAATATAAATACAATAATTATACCCAGGATTTGACGACTCTATTTCCTGCCACTCCAAGGCCATGTTGTCTGCCGTCCCCCTGTCGGGTATTGTGGCAAGGAAGTTGCTTGGCAACGAGACCCGTCAAGCGGTAGCTCCCTGGTCACTCCACCTAACTCAATCCTCCTATGATGCTCTACCTCAGCCGTGCCTTTGTCGAATTCGGACCCTTCCCGTCTTCAGAACTGCTCAGCTTCCACCAGCGAGGCATCCTCAAGGAAACCGACTATGTGCGCGTCGAGGGCTCCGACGAGTGGTTGCACGTGGAAGACTGGGCGGCCCAAAAGAAACCCAGCCCGGCACCGGCCGCCAAGAAACCCGCGACCAAAAAGGCCAAGGCGGAAGCCCCGCCCGCCAAGAAGGCTGCCGTGAAAAAGGCCAAGAAGACGGCCTGAGCCGCTGACTTGGGCGCTATCAGTCCGGCACTTGAACAACGCATCGTCCTCACCCGGGAAACGGGTGGGTCGCGTGTCCTCTCAGCATGCCGGATTCATCCCAATCCTTCCGGCGGGGAAGGCTCAGACGGCTTCGCGTGTGAGCTTGCTGTCGACCAGGCGCATGGCACCTGACGGATTGGCGTTTTGCAGAGGCGCGGGCAGGCAGTCATCCGGGAAACCCTGATAGCACACAGGGCGGACGAAGCGCAGGATGCTGTCCGTGCCAATGCTGGTGAAGAAGCTGTGGCTGGCGGATGGATAAGGTCCGCCGTGATGCATGGACGGACAAGGCTCGATGCCGGTGCCGAAGCCGTTGAAGATGATCCGGCCCGCCTTGCGCTCCAGCAGGCGGATCAGCGGTGCATATTCACGAAGGTCTTCCGGTGTGCCATGAACCGCGGCCGTGAGCTGCCCCTCCAGACCGCGGGCAAAGCGAAGCATGTCCTCCAACGAGGAGCACTCGGCCACCACGGAGCAGGGACCGAAAACCTCACGCTGAAGCTCCTCGGTGGATGTCAGGACATCGACCGTGGTGCTGAAAATCCGGCAGGGAGCCTGGGTGGCCTCGCTGCAGGGCTCCGCCTCGGACTGTCCTGCAAGTTTGACTCCGCCCAGCGTGCTCCACACGGCGGTCCCGGCCTCATAGGTTTCACAGATGCCGCGGTGCAGCATGGTCTGAGGGGCAAACTTGGAGGCATGCTCGGCCGCGCTTTGCACAAAGGCGCCCAGATCCGCCCCCTTGAGCCCCAGCACCACGGCAGGGTTGGTGCAGAACTGGCCGACGCCCATGGTCACGGAACCAATGTAGGCCTCACCCATCTTCGCCGCACGTTCCTTCAAGGCGCGCGGCAGCAGGAAAACCGGGTTGATGGAGCCCATCTCCGCATAAACCGGGATCGGATGCGGCCTTGAGGCGGCGATGTCCATCAGCGCACGACCACCGCGTGTGGAGCCGGTGAAGGCCACGGCCTGCGTGAGGGGATGCTGCACCAGGGCACGACCCAGTTCATGGCCACGCCCTTGCAGCAGAGAGAAGGCGGCTTCAGGAAGTCCCGACTTTTGCAGGGCGCTCACGACCGCACGGCCAAGCATTTCACAGGTGCCAGGGTGCGCCGGATGGCCTTTCACCACCACGGGACAGCCGGCGGCCAGGGCGCAAACCGTGTCCGTTCCCACGACACCGATGGCAAAAGGAAAGTTGCTGGCGCCGAAAACCACCACAGGACCGAGGGGCAGCATCATCTTCCGAACATCCGGCTTCGGCACCGGGACGCGATCCGGCTGGGCGCGATCGATGCTCAAGGCCGCCCAGGAGCCTTCACGGATGAGGGCCGCGAACATCTTGCACTGATTGATGGCACGCCCCCGCTCACCCGTCAGACGAGCCATCGGAAGCGCCGTCTCGGCATGGGCGCGCTCAAGCAGGGCATCCCCAAGTGCGAGGATTTCATCGGCGATCGTCTCGAGGAAGCGCGCACGCGTCTCCACGGATGCCAGGCGCAGGGAATCAAAGGCACCGTCAGCGGCCTGCAAGGCCTCCTCCACTTCGGCCAGGGAGGCCTCGCCAAAGCGGGGCTCCAGGGTCTGGCTCGTGGCAGGATTCTCCGCCTGAAAGGGGGAGTTGTCGGCAGCGGCTTCGCGGCCGGCGATGAGATGATGTCCGGTGATCATGGTGTGCGGAGAAAAAGTTGGCGAGTCCTAGCGCGGTTGCCTGCCGAGTCCAGCAAAGAACCTCTTCGCCCTGGGTCTGATGCTGCAAAAAAAAAACCGGCCTTCCCTCACCCGCCCCGATAGGCGCTGACCCAGTCCTTGAAAAAGATCATCTGACTCTTCAGCCGGCGTTTCCGATAGATCCCCTGCCCTTCGCGATCGGCGGCGGTCCCCTGCTTCGAATTGGGCCCCGTGTTGCCTTCAATGGTCAGGATCGCATTTCCCAGATCACGCTCGACAATGCCCGTATGACCGATCCGCCAGCGTCGTTCCTTGGCGATGTAGCTCATCACGCCAAAGGTGTCCGCAGGACGGGCCAGATAGCCCGTCGCCGCACTCCAGTAGTTGCCGAACACCATGTCAGAAGCCCTTGCCGAACGCGGATACAGCCCGGGGAAGCCTGCCTGAAGTCCAACGAAATGCACAAAGGCCGCGCAGTAGGGCGCCTGCCTGCCCTGCAGCCCGACTGTCGACAAAATGTAATCGATGTTCTGTCCGTCATTCCTGCCAGACGCCTCTTTCCAACCAATGTAGCGGCCGGCCGTCCAGACAACGCGGCCACGCACAAAATCCATCGTGGCCACCGGGTTCTGCACGGTGGCATAGGCGGGCACCTGATGATCATAGGCGGGCGGAACGGGCATTCCCGGCGGAGGCGGTGTCATGGCCGTCACCGCAAGCGCCAGCACACAAATGATCACAGGGTGCCAGTTCATGCATCCCCCCCTGCGCCAAGCGCCGTGATCTTGACAAAGGTCCAGACCAAAAGCCCCATCACAGCAACCAGCATCCAGGTCCTGTGCTGTGCGGGGATGCCATGAAAATCCTCCCTGAATTTGCCGCTGTCGAGGTAGCCGGACAGGGTGGGAAAGCTGAAGTGGAAGACGATCCACACCGTCATCACTGCAAAGGAGGTGCCCAGGGAGCCATAAACCAGCACATGCACCATCCCAAAGTCACTGACTGCCGAGGTGGGATCGACCTTTTGAATCAGATAGGGAACGACCCTGAAAGCGGCGAGCAGCAGACACCAGACAGCGATGTCACGCAGGTTGTTGGTCAGGAGCTTCAAGGAAAAAGGCCTGCGAACCGGCTGCGGAGGCAGGGGCGACGGAGGCTGGGCAGCGGGATCACTCATGACGCGCTATTCTTAAGAACGGCGGTCATGAAGGTCAATGCCCATCTGTCGGTCACCCGACGATGATGCCTTTGGAGCGACGCTCCTTCTCACGTTCAAGCAGCGGGATTTTCTCGGAAGTTTCCAGCACCTGCACACCGAGGTCTCCAATCTTGGCAAAACTGAGGCCGTTGAAGCAGGCGATCTCGGCGGCAAGCCGGCTGAAGACATCCTCAATGCTGTGCAGGCCGTTGGAACCACCCACCGCGACCACCAGGTCCCGCAGGATTTCCCAGGTGTCACGGGCGTTGCCAGGAGCGTTCACAGCCTTGTTCAAACGCTGAAGACGCCCGGTGACGTTGATCATGCTGCCACGCTTCTCGGCATACGCATTGCCCGGGAGCACCACCTGGCTCAGTTCGGCGCAGGCATTGGCCAGAATGTGCAGGGACACCAGGCAGCCTACCTTTTCCAGGTCACGCTGCTCAAAGCCGGCTTTGAGAAGATTCTCACCCAGGGCCAGCACGACCCGCAGACGACCCCGGCTCATGAGTTCGGTGATGCCAGCCAGTTTGGCGCCAGGTTCAATGCCGAGGATCTGCCTCACCCCCGTGGTGTTGGGGTTCAGGTCGTCGGCGCGCAGATAGTTGTCCGCTCCGCCGGTGCGGGGGACGACGTCGACGTTCTCCGTGCCGAGGGTGCGGGCGAGCTGCCGGACGAAAAACAGCTCCTCATTGGTCATGCGCGCGCTGGCGATGATGGCGACTTCCTCGCCTTTGACACCCGTCAGGGCGGAGGCAGCGGCCTGAACGGCCTTCTTCCAGGTGGTGACCTCATGCCTGCCACCCGTCTTCATCATCGGGTCCGTCAGACGGAACTCGCTGTTGACGAAGTGGAAGTCCAGACGGCCCTGGTCGCACATCCAGCTGGAGTTGACGTCATTGTTGTCGCGCGGGCTCTGGCGGTAGATCGTGTCGCCACGCGCTCCGATCTCCATGTTGCAGCCACGGCCGCACTTGGTGCAGAGGCTGTTCGTCTCGGTCAGGAACCAGACGCGCTGCCGGAACCGGAAGTCATTCGAGGTGAGGGCTCCCACCGGGCAGATGTCCACGGTGTTGAGCGAATAGTTGTGCTCCAGACGTTTGCCGGGATGCACCGCCAGCGTGGTGTAGCTGCCGCGCTCCGTGAAACCCAGCACGGGCTCGTCGGCGATCTCGGCCGTGAAGCGGATGCAGCGGCTGCACATGATGCAGCGCTCGTCGTCCAGGCGCACACGCGGGCCGATGTCGACGTTCTTCGGCTTCTTGACCTTCTCCTCGCGGAACCGGCTTTCGCCACGCCCGTGCTCGACGCTGAACTCCTGCAGTCTGCACTCGCCCGCCTGATCGCAGATCGGGCAGTCCAGCGGATGGTTGATCAGCAGAAACTCCATCACTCCCTTGCGCACCTCCTGGGTCAGCATGCTGTCCGTGCGGATGCCCATGCCTTCCGCCACGGTGTTGGCGCAGGCGATGACGGGACGCGGCATCCAGCCGATCTTCGGCATGCCATGTTCGTCTTTTTCAGGCTCCTGCCCGGGGGCGGGACGCGGCGGCATGCCCATCTCCACCAGGCACATGCGGCAGTTTCCCGGAGAGGAAAGCTTCGGATGATAACAGTAGTGCGGAACATCCCTCTGAACCTGCCGGCAGGCCTCGATCATGCGGGTGCCTTTCGGGAACTTGTGCCACACGCCATCGATCTGAACATTCACCAAGTCCACGGGAGGAGGAGGCGCGGCAGGAGCAGGAGCGGCTTCAGGGGCAGGCATGGGGGGAAAGGACAGAATCTGGGCGAGTATCGGATTCGGAAAGAGGGCGGCAACCCGAATTTGTGAAAAATTTCACAAGCTCGTCAAAAACAGCCATTTCGTTGCCCCTGACACATCACAAATCACTTCCCTTGCTGCCTGCCGGAATCTGTCTGCAGCTTTTTATCAGCCTATTCCAGGCGCTCATTTGTCATGCCAAAAAAAATCTGTCATATCTCCGGCATTTTCACTAATGTCACCATGACATATTAATCATTCCCATGAATCTAAAGAGTCAACAGGCCAGGATTTTCTATCTCACCCTTAGTTCACTGGCCCTGCAGGCTCTCCAGGCCGAACCAAGGACCTTCACCAGTCCAGACGGTCGGACTTTGCAGGCAGAAATCATCGCCGCAACGCCTGACCGGGTGACCCTGAAGACAAGCGCTGGCCTGACCTTGGTGGCCCCGATCGACAAATTCATCCCGGCGGACCAGGAAGACATCTCCGAGTGGAGAAAAGCCAACCCTGC
>CAZXPU010000030.1:0-46995 GCA_964642905.1 uncultured Prosthecobacter sp. | reverse complement strand
TCGGCTTGAAGACGGCGGACAAGAAGGACAGCCAGGGCATCTGCTTCATCGGCCAGGTGAAGATGGAGGACTTCCTGCGAGCCTTTGTGCCGGATTCACCGGGGCCGATTGTCGACCTGGAAGGCAAGGTGCTGGGCCAGCACAAGGGGCTGCACCTTTACACCCTCGGACAGCGCAAGGGCATCGGCGTGGCCAGCCCGCTGCACAAGCAGGCCTATGTGGTCGTGGCCAAACGCCCGGAAAAAAACGAGCTCGTCATCGCCATCGAGCGCCCCGACACGCCCCTGCTCTGGGCGCGGCGCTGCATCCTGTCCGGACTGTCCACGACCGGGCAGCCCTGGGCCGAGGCCAGGACGCTGAACGCCCAGCCGCGCTACCGCTGCCCGGCCGGCCTGGCCGACTTCATCCCGCTCGGCGACGGCCGCGCGTCATTGATTTATCATGAGCCGCAGCGCGCCCTGACGCCGGGCCAGATTTGCGCTCTCTATGACGGAGAACAGTTGCTCGGCGGCGCCTTTTTTGAGAGCATCGCGTATGACTGATCCCGGATCCGCGTTTTCAAGCCTATCTCCAATCCCCTGATGAAAAAACTCCTCCTTCCTGTTGTTGCCACGCTTTTGGTCCAGGCCGCCGCGGCCGCTGATTTTGTGTCCCTCTTTGACGGCCAGTCGCTGGCTGGCTGGACCCCCGCGGATGGCAAGGCTGTCGGGGCGGGCTGGGTGATCGACAACGGTGCGCTGCACCTCAACGGCACGCCCGGCGGCAACCTGCTGAGCAGCAAGGAGTACACGAACTTTGAGCTCGAATGGGAGTGGAAGGTGGACTCTGGCGGCAACAATGGCGTGAAGTACTGGGTGACCCAGATCGGCGGCAAGGAATGGCTTGGCATCGAATACCAGATGATCGACGACTCGAAGCATCCCGACGGCCTCAAGGGCGGCAGCCACGTCACCGCCAGCATTTACGACATCAAGGAGCCTGCGAAGGACAAGCCGCTGAATCCTCCGGGCCAGTGGAATCTCAGCAAGGTCGTGGTCAAGGACGGCAAGATTGAGCACTGGCTGAACGGCAAGCTGGTCTGCGCGGCCGACACTGCCAGCCGCGAGTGGCAGGAGCGCCTCGCCGCCAGCAAGTTCAAGAAGAAGCAGGGCTTCGCCCCCGGCCATGGCCGGATCATGATCACCGACCATCATGACAAAGTCTGGTACAAGAGCATTCGCATCCGGGAGCTTTAATCCGGCCCGCCATGACCAGCTCCGCCACCCGCCTGATGTTTTTTCTGTCCGTGGCGCTGGCGGGCGCGGCCCAGGAGATCAACCCTTTTGACAAGGCGGCGAAGGAGCGCGAGGCGGCCCGCCAGCGCGCCTTCGAGCGCGGTCAGCGCAACGAGCTTCCAGCCCGGGAGAAGCGCGAAAACCTGGGTCGCCTGGACAGTCTGGCCGGAGCGGTGCTTGATGAGAAAGGCAGGCCTGTGAACCCGGGGCCGCCAGCGGCGGCGGTTTACAACCGCGTCATGGAGACGGAGCGGCATTTCAAGCATCACAACGACCCCTATCTCTGGAACGTGAACGACGTTTTCACCGACGACCCCAAGGTGCGCGAGAAGATGGAGGCCGAGGCGCGACGGCTCTATCCGGACCTGCTGTGTGAGCGTTCCGCCTTTGCCCTCAGGCAGGCCGCGATCAACCGCTGGATCGACACCCGCTCGCCGCCGCTGGCGCGGGATTCCCGTCGCATGCTGCTGGTGGCGCACATGGTCAGCCTGGAGCTGACCGGCGTGCTGCGGCAGGATTCGTTCGGCATCGGCCAGGTGCCGCTGAAGCAGATGTTTGGCGGGTCCAGCCCCCTTCTTCTCAGGCATGACAGCCTGGAGATCTCCGTTCAGGGAGACCAGGCCAGCCTGCCTGACGGTCTGGTGGGAAAGGTGACGCGCGGCCAGGAAGGCCGTCCGGACGTCATCGAGTGGCTGGACGCCGAGGGCGCCCACAAGCTCATGATTCCCCAGACCGAGACCGGCCTGGCCAGTTTTTCCTCAGGCGACCAGCGCCCCTACACACGACTTCCCGGCGTGAGCGGCAGCTACCGCGTCCGGCTGGAGGAACGCTGAGGAGGCAGCTGTTGGCGGGGCTGGTCGCTGGGAAAGGGGGATTTTCCAGGTGAGGGCGGGCAAAGGGGCGAATGTTGTGAAAATTTGCGTTGCAAAAGGGGAGGAAGTCGGCACTTTCGCCGCCCCTATGGCAAAAACCTGCTGGCTCGAACGCGAAAAACGCAAACAAACCACCGTCAATAAGTACGCCAAGCTCCGTGCCGAGCTGAAGGCGAACAAGGACTATGTCGGCCTCACCATGCTTCCCCGTGATGCCAGCCCGACCCGTCTGAAGAACCGCTGCCGCGTTTCCGGCCGTCGTCGCGCCTTCCTGCGCCGCTTCCAGATGTCCCGTCTGACTTTCCGTGAAATGGCCAATGCCGGCCTCATCCCCGGCGTGACCAAGTCGAGCTGGTAACAGCTGCCCGCGATTCGCGCCCATTTTGCAAAGCCCAGGGACGTCCTCCCTGGGCTTTGATGTTGTAAGTCCCCGGTCTCGCACACCGTGTTTCTCCCGACAGGATGCCCATTTATTCCTACATCGCCGAAAATCCTGCGGAAGGCTGCCTGCGCTGCCGTCGCGGTTTTGACCTGCGGCGGCCGATGGACCGTGAGCCCCTGACGCAGTGTCCGCTCTGTCGGAAGCCGGTGAAGAAGCTGGTGACGGGTTTCAGCACGCCCAAGATTTCCAAGCCCCTTTCCGTTTCCGACGCCAAGAAGGCCGGGTTCACCATCCTCGAAAAGCGCTGCGACGGCAGCTACGAGAAGCTCTGAGGCCCCGGTCGAGCCCCCTTTTTCATGCTGTTCTTCATCGCCAATGCCTCCGCTGACCTCGTTCGCGAGTGGCATTTCACTGCGAGTGAACTCGGCTGGCACGGTCTCATAGTCCTCGTCATCGTCCTGCTGAACGCCTTTTTCGTTGCGGCCGAGTTCGCCATCGTCAAGGTCCGTGACAGCCAGCTCCAGGCGGCCCAGGAGGACGGGGTCAAGGGGGCGAAGTTCGCCCGCCAGGTCACCAAGAACCTCGACGCCTACCTTTCCGCTGGTCAGCTCGGCATCACCCTGACCAGCATTGCCCTCGGCATCTTTGGCGAGCCCTACGTGGCGGCGGTCATCCAGCCGCTGCTGTTCAAGGCCGGCATCACCAGCGACGCCATGGTGCATGGCGTGTCGATCGTCATCGCCTACGCGATCGTGACCTACCTGCACGTGGTGCTGGGAGAGCAGACGCCGAAGGTCTTCGCCATTCGCAAGTCGCTGAAGACCACGCTGCTCATCGCCCGGCCGCTGCACATCTTCTACATGCTGCTGAAGCCGGCGATCTACATCCTCAACGGCAGCACGAACGTGATGCTGAAGTATCTGTTCCGCCTGGATGCGGTGTCCGAGCACGAGATCGCCCACAGCGAGGAGGAGCTGCGCCACATCGTCGCCGAAAGCCAGAAATCCAAGGAGGTGACGGAGACGGAGAAGGACATCCTTTTGAACGCCCTGGGGCTGAACGACCGCTGCGTGCGGGATGTGATGACGCCGCGCAACGCCGTGATCTCGCTGGACGTGGAGGACGACTTTGCGGCGAACCTGAAGCGTGCGGTGGACCACAAGCACACGCGTTATCCGCTTGTCGAGGGGCATCTCGACCAGAGCATCGGCATGATTCACATCAAGGACCTGCTGGGTCTGGTGGGGCAGCCGCAGGTGGACATGCGCAAGATCCGTCGTGAGCTGCCGATGGTGCCCGAGCTGATGCCGATCGACAAGCTGCTGCGCTTTTTCCTCGACAAGCACGCCCATGTCGCCCTGGCGGTGGATGAATACGGCGGTGCGGTTGGCATCGTCACGCTCGACAACGTGCTGGAGGAGATCGTTGGGGACATTCAGGACGAGTTTGACCAGGAGGTGAGCGAGTTTCGCCGGATCAGCGAGGACAGCTTTGATGTCGATGGCACGCTCAACCTCTATGAGCTGGTCGAGCACGCCGGGTTGGAGATTGAAAGTGACGAGGTCAGCACCATCGGCGGGTATGTCACGCACCTGCTGGGCCATCTGCCCAAGGCGGGGGAGAAGGTGCGCATCCAGGAGTACGACGTGGTGACGTTGAAGGCCGATGCGCGCCGGGTTTACCAGCTGCGCTTCACCCGCTGTGCCGAGGGCAGCGAGGCCGAGGATGAGGCCGGGCAGGCTTGAGGAAAAGAGTGCGCGGTCTGAGTCACGCCTGAATCAGGCCAGGCCTGCGGCTGGATAGAGCCGGACGAGCACGCAGCTCAGGCAGTCATGAATGAGCGCATGGGCGGACTTGGAAAGGCTGTCCGGCATGGCGTTGGACTCGACGCCGGACTTCCAGAGACGGAGGATGCCATCCTCGTGTTCATCCAGGATCTGTCCGCAAACGGTGTTCCAGTGGGCGGGTTCGGCGCTTTCCTGCCATTCCCCCCGGCCGCGGCCGAAGTGGGCGACGGCGAGATAGGTGAGCATGGCCAGCCGCACCTGCTCGCGGAAGTGCTCGCTGGACCAGTGCAGGCGATGGTCGCCACCACGCACGAGATTGTAACTTTTGATCAGAGCATACGCGCCGATGCCTGCGGCCAGGCCGCCGACGAGGGCGCCGCCGCCAAAAGTCATGCCGCCCATTTTCAGGTCGGCGATCAGGCCGCCCATGGCACCGCCGGCGACACTGCCAACGACGCTCCAGATGGCCTCGGGCACCTGGGCGGGCAGGTGAAACTGCTCCTGGGTGAGCCTGCCGAGGCGGCGTGCGGCCTCGCCCTCCAGGCCATGCAGCTCGATCAACTGGTTGGTCGCGAGCATCAGGCGGTCGGCGAGTCGTGTGGCGAGCTGTTCGCGGGCGTCCTGGTATTCTTTGTTCAGTTCGCCACGGCCGATGCCGATGCGCTCCCACAGCGTCTCACCGCGCACCTCGATGCCATCGACGACAGCGGCGGTGAGGAGTTCGGCAAGGGTGCGGCTGGACTGCCGGAAAACCTCTTCGTTGCGCTGATGCCAGGCGCGGCGGAGGTGTTTGAAGGCGTCCGCCTTGGCTTCGGAAACCAGGGGGGCGAGGCTGTCCATGAGCCGGTTTTCCTGCACCCAGCAGCGGGCGAAGGCGTCGAGGCAGAGGACTTCCCGGACGATCGGCCACTGCTTGAGATGTTCGTGCCAGGCATGGACCTCGGCCTCCTCCAAGGAGGCTTCCTGGGCTGGGCCGGTCTGATTGAGGAGGACGAGCACCGGCTTGCCCACCCAGCCTAGGATTTGCATTTCAGGAGGGATGTAGGCGGCGACCTCAGGGGGTTCGGTGGCGTTGACGAGGTAGAGAACCACGTCGGCCTCTTCGCGGACGTTTTTCAGCGCCTGCTGGCTGCACCAGAGGGGTTTGTCCGTGAGGCGGTCCCAGGTCTGGGAGATGAACCAGAGGATGGGGTTGCGCTCGCGCTGCAGCCGTTTCAGCAGCCGGGCGCTGTCGCCAAAGCCCGGGGTGTCCCAGAGCCGCAGCAGCCGGGCGTCCTGTTCCAGCAGCTTGTAGGACTCGTTGAAAAGGGTCACATGCGCCGCATCCCGCACCTCGCCGACATCCTGGCGGAGGAGCGTGCGCGCCAAGGTCGTCTTGCCCGCATTGGTGTGCGAGATCAGACTGAGCGTGACGATGTCCGAAGCAGGTGGCTGGATGCCCGGGGGAGGCGGCATGGCGAAAATCTAGGCAGGCTTTGACCGCTGGCAACGCGGGGCTCCTGCGGATTGAAGCAGGCGTCCGAGCGCTATTCGACGAGGTAAAGGATACGTCCGCAGCTGTCGCATTGCGCAAGGATCTCGCCACCCCTGGCGGCCTGGATGGTGCCTGAGACGACCTTCATGTGGCAGCCGCCGCAGATGCCGTTTTCCAGGGCTGACACTCCGGCGTCGCCTTTTTTGGTGAAGATGCGCGCGTAGAGGTCGAGTGCGGTCTTGTCGATGGGAGCCGCCAGTGCCGCCCGTTCGGCCTCGACTTCAGCGAGGCGTTTCTTCAGGCCGTCGGCCCTTTCGGCCAGGGCCTTCAGTTCCTCGTTCACGCGACCCTGGGTTGCGGCCAGCAGGCCCTGGGCGTCCTTGAGCACGGCGCGGGCGGCCTCCAGTTCCTCCATGTGCTCGATCTCCTTGTCCTCAAGGGTGCGCACATCGGTCTCGTAGCGTTTGATCTCCACGCCCAGCGCCTGGAACTCGTCGTTCTTGCGTGTTTCAAACTGCTGGTCGCCGAGGCGTTTGATGGTGTTTTGGCGGGTCTGGATGTCGAGCTCCACGCCTTTGATTTTCACCTCGATCTCCTTCACCTTCAGCGTGGCGGCCTCGACGGCGGCGGTGTCGCCCGCCAGCTTGGTCTTGGCGGCCATCTCATGCCGTGGGACGTCCTTCAGATCCTTTTGCAGGGCGCGGATGCGCTGGTCACGTTCTTGGAGCTGGAGGAGTTTCGGAATTTCAGGGTGCATGTGTCGCCATGATGAAACAGGAAGCCGTGGTCTGGCAAGAGATCGCTGCTGTCCAGGCGGTGATTGATGGCCGGTGGCCCGGGCACATTTGCAGATGATCCAGTGACTCGCCGACCAGAAGCTGGGGACTCTGCAGCGTAATCTCAACACCATGCATCCGCGTCTTTTTCTCTTCGCCCTGCTTCTTGCGGCCCCCTTGCTGCGTGCCGAGTTCAAGGCCGGCGCGGCGGTGGTTGACATCACACCGCCCAAGCTGCCGGTGCTGGTGAACGGCGGCATGTTCAGCCGTTATGTGGACAAGATCAACACCCGCATCCATGCCCGGGCCATTGTCTTCGGGGATGGCCGGACTCAGGTCGCCCTGGTTGTGGCGGACAGCTGCATGATGGGGCGCCCGCTCCTCGATGAAGCCAAGGAGGTCGCCGCCAAGGTGACCGGCATTCGGCGCGAGCAGATGCTGATTTCCGCGACCCATGCGCATTCCGTGCCTTCATCCATGGGTTGCCTGGGCACCGATCCCGATCCTGAGTATGTGCCGTTTTTGAAGGAGAAGCTGGTGGAGGCCATCGTGGCGGCGCAGAAGGCGATGGTGCCGGCGCGCATCGGATTCGCCAAGGCGGATGCGGCGGAGTTCACCGCGCTTCGTCAGTGGATCCGGCGGCCGGACCGGCTGGTGGAGGATCCCTTTGGCAACATGACCGTGCGGGCCAACATGCACGCCGGCCGCAACTGGGACGATGTCACCGGTGAATCCGGGCCCGAAGATCCTGACCTGTCGCTGATCTCCCTGCAGACGAAGGAGGGGCGGCCGCTGGCGGTGCTGGCGAACTTCTCCATGCACTACTTTGGCGACAAGGACATCAGCGCGGACTACTTCGGCCTGTTTTCCGAAGGGCTGAAGCAGCGCATCGACCCCCAGGGCGGCATGGTGGGCATCATGTCCCATGGATGCAGCGGCGACATCTACCGGGTGGATTACAAGGTGCCTGAAAAGGACCGGCCGAAGCCGACCCTTGACGAGTACACCCAGGGTCTGCTGGACATCGCCCTGAAGGCCCATGGCGGCATTCAATACCGCGACAACGTCGACGTGGTCATGGCGGAGCGGCGCATGACGCTGAACTACCGCCTGCCGGACAAGCAGCGGCTTGAGTGGGCGCGCAAGATTGTCTCCGAAATGGGGGATCGTCCCGCCAGGACGCAGACGGAGGTGTATGCCCGTGAGCAGATCCTGCTGGATGAGCGGAAGCAGGCGGAGATCGTCGTGCAGGCCCTGCGCATCGGCGACATCGGCATCGCCACCACGCCTAACGAAACCTACGCCATCACCGGCCTGAAGATCAAGGCCGCCAGCCCTCTGCCGAACAACATCGTCATTGAGCTGGCGAACGGCGGCGACGGCTACATTCCGCCGCCGGAGATGCATGCCTGGGGAGGCTACAACACCTGGGCGGCCCGGAGCGCCGGCCTGGAGGTCATGGCCGAGCCGAAGATTGCCCAGGCGGCGATCGGCCTGCTCGAGCAGGTGGCCGATGCGCCCAGGCGTCCCCAAGGGCTGGGAGCAGGTTCGGCGACACGGGCCATGGCCGGTTTGAAGCCGGTGCTGTGGTGGCGTCTGAACGAATTCGGCGGCCCGCTGGCGACCGATGAAAGCGGACATCAGCGTCACGGCGTCTATGAGGGCGGCGTGGCCTATTATCTCGACGGCCCGCATTCCCAGGCCTTCTGCGCAGGCGAGGTGAACCGCGCACCGCATTTCGTGGGCGGGCGGCTCGTGGCCGGGCTGGGGGATGTGTCAGGAAACTGCACGGTGTCGCTCTGGATCTGGAACGGCATGCCGAACGGCGTGCGGGACATCACAGGCTGGTTTTACTCACGCGACCACAGCCACGGCGTCAGCGCCCATGGCGAGCACCTGGGGGTCAACAAGGAAGGACGGCTGATCTTCCAGGCGAAGAAGATCCTGACCGGCCGCACGTTGGTCCCGCGCTGGACCTGGCAGCAGGTCGTGCTGGTGCACGAGGGCGGCAAGGTGCGTGTTTATCTCAACGGGCAGCTTGAGATCGAGGGGGAGGCGGCCGAGTGCCGGATTCCGACCGTGTTCTTCGGAGCGCGCAGTGACCTTGATTCCGGCTGGGAAGGCCGGCTTGATGAAGTCGCTGTTTTCGACCGCGCCCTGAGCCCTGACGAAATTGCCGGGCTTCAGGTGAAGTGACAGGGGATGCGCGGCTGGGGCTGATGATTTTCGGGGGAGTGAGCTTTGCGCCTCAGTCGTCTCTGAGACGTTGTGATGAACGCAGCGCTGAGCCTTCGACCCTTTCTCAGGCCAGGGCGGACTGGATGGCCTGCATCCAGTGACGTGCGCGTTCGCCGTAGCTCTGCTGGTCGTCCTGGTAAAGGATGCCGCGGGAGACGTTGACGAGCAGCGGGGCCTTGCGGCCCGCACCCTTCAAAGCAGCCAGGTCACCGCCCTGGGCGCCAAGGCCGGGAATGAGCAGGGGGACGTCGGGCGTGCGGGCGAGGACATCGCCGGCGGCGTTGGTGAGGCCGATGACAAGACCGACCTGCGGGCTGGCCTGGGTCATTTCACCGACGATTTCAAAGACCTGCCTCCGGCCGCCGTCGAGCGTCTGGAGCTCGATGTCGGCGGCACCCTTGTTGGAGGTCACGCCGAGCAGGTAGAGACCTTTGTCGGCGTATTTCAGGAAGGGTTCGAGGGTGTCGCGTCCCATGTAGGGATTGAGGGTCACGGCATCCACCTTGAGTTCGTCAAAGGCGGCCCTGGCGTAGTAGCCCTGGGTTTCACCGATATCGCCACGCTTCACGTCGAGCACGATGGGGATTTCGCCGGGGATGGCGGCCAGCACGTCCTCCAGCATCTTCATGCCGCGCCAGCCGAGCGCCTCGAAATAGGCGGAGTTGGGCTTGAAGGCGGCGGCGTAGGGCAGGGTTTCCTCGATGATCCGGAGGATCTGCGTGCGGGTGGCGTCGTCGGCGGAGCTGGCGCGGATGTCGAGGCCGACGCAGAGGTTGGATCCTGTGGCGGCGATGCGTTGCTCCAGCTTGTCTCGAAAGGTGATCATGATGGGAAAAGGCGGGTCATCATGGCCGGGCGATGGCATGATGAAACGAAGGAGGGCGTTTTTGATGAGGCAGAAGCCGCTGAAATGAGACGCTCTTCCAGGCGTTCCTGATTTTTGCACCATGAAACCCGCCGCCGCCCTGCTTTTCCTAGCTTCTCTGTTCGCCGCCTGCGCCGCATCGGCGGCGGACCGGCCTAACATCCTTTGGTTTGTCGTCGACGACATGTCGGCGCATTTTTCCTGCTATGGGGAGACGCTGGTCAGCACGCCGGCGGTGGACAGGCTTGCGGCCGAGGGCACGCGCTTCACCCGGGCCAGCATCACGGCGCCCGTGTGCTCGGCCTGCCGGTCGGCGCTGATCACGGGCATGTATCAGACCACGATCGGGTCGCATCATCATCGCAGCGGCCGGGGCGAGATCAAAATTCATCCGCCCGAGGGCGTGCGCCCGGTGCCGGAGCTGTTTCAGAAGGCGGGCTACTTCACCTGCATCGGCAGCGGTCTGCCGGATCTTGACTATCGCGGGCTGCCCTTTGGCGGCGGCAGGGGCAAAAAGAAGGGCGGCGGAGGCGGGAGCAGACTGGGCAAGACCGATTACAATTTCGAATGGGACGCCCGGATGTATGACAGCCATGACTGGGCCGGTCGCGGTGACAAACCCTTCTTCATGCAGGTGCAGCTTCACGGTGGCAAGCTGCGCGCGGACACGGTCGAGGCCAATCGGGCGCTGGCGGAGCGTGCGCGTCGGGAGCTGGGCGGGGCCACGGATCCGCAGAAGGTGACCCTGCCGCCTTATTACCCGCGTGATCCGGTGCTTCTGGAGGACTGGGCGGCCTATCTCGACAGCGTGCGCCTCACTGACCTGCATGTCGGGCGGGTGATCGCCAGGCTGGAGAAGGAGGGGTTGCTGGAAAACACGCTGATCATTTTCATGACCGACCACGGCATCAGCCATGCCCGCGGCAAGCAGTTCCTCTACAACGAAGGCACGCACATTCCGTTTGTGGTTCGCGGCCCGGGCATCGCCAGAGGGGCGGTGCGTGAGGACCTGGTCATGCAGATCGACATGGCGCCCACCTCGCTGGCCGCCGCCGGCCTCGCCATTCCCGCGACGATGCAGGGCCGGGATGTTTTTGCCAAGGGCTACCAGCCTCGCAGCGCCGTCTTCGCGGCGCGTGACCGCTGCGATGAAACCGTTGAGCGCCTGCGCAGCGTGCGCACCGACAAGTTCCTCTACATCCGCAATTTTCACCCGCTGCGTCCGATGCTGCAGCCCAATGCCTACAAGGACGGCAAGGCCATCGTCAAGGCGTTGCGCCGCCAGCATGAAGCAGGCACGCTTCCCTCCATTTCGGAGGATCTGCTGTTCAGTCCGACGCGCCCCGCCGAGGAGCTTTACGAATACGGCAAGGACTCTTTCCAGGTCACCAACCTGGCCGCGAATCCGGATTACAAGGCTGTGCTGGAGGAACACCGGTCCATGCTTGACCGATGGATCATCGAAAGTGGCGACAAGGGGCCGGAGACCGAGGCAATGTATGACAGCGACATGGCCGAGTACCTGAAGAAAAGGAGCGCCGAGGTGGAGAAGAACATCGCTTTGATGAAGCAGTGGGCGAAGGAGGGGAAATGAACTTCAGAAGGATCCAACCATGAGACACAGCCTGTCCGTCATCGCCCTGTTGGCCCTGCTGCCCGTTCTTTCACAGGCCGCGCCGCCGAACATTCTTCTCATCCTGCCCGACCAGATGCGCGCCAGCGCCATGGGCTGTGACGGCAATGCGGAGGTGAAGACGCCGAACATTGACCGGCTTGCTGCGGAGGGCATGCGTTTCAGGCGCACTTATGCCAATGTGCCGGTCTGCTGCCCGGCGCGCGCCATTCTCATGACGGGCACCTATCCTCATGTGAACGGCATGATGGCCAACGACCTCCGGCTGAGGGAGGAGCAGGTGACCCTGGCCGAGAGGCTGCGCGATGCGGGTTACCGCACCGGATTCATCGGCAAATGGCATCTGGACGGCGGGCCGCGTGAGCCGGGCTTTGTGCCGCCGGGGCCGAGGCGACAGGGCTTTGAGTTCTGGGCGGCCTATGAATGTCATCACAAGCACTTCCAGCCGGATTATTTCCGTGACACACCGGAACCGATCGTGGTGAACAAGTTTGAGCCCGAGGCCTCCTGTGATTTTGCCGTCGAGTTCCTGAAAACACAGCCGAAGGAGAAGCCATTTTTTCTGACCGTTCAGATGGGGCCGCCGCATGATCCTTATGGTGCGCCGGAGGAATACATGAAGCTCTATGATCCTGCGAGCCTCAGGCCGGATGCGAGCTGGCAGGCGGGCAGTGAAGGACGCCCGACGCCGAAGACAGGGCTGCGCCGCGGGCCGCTGGCCAGCCGCTTTGTGCCGGTGGGCGGGCGGGAGGAGATCGCCGCCTATTATGCCGCGATCACATCGATCGACGACCAGGTCGGACGCCTGCTGAAGACGCTCAAGGAAACCGGGGCGGATGAGAACACGATCATCCTGTTCACCTCGGATCATGGCGACATGCTGGGCAATCACGGCATGCGCCGCAAACGCAAGCCGCATGATGAATCGGCCCGGGTGCCGGGCATTTTGCGCTGGCCTGCCCGGGTGCCGGAGGGCAGGGTGGTGGAGACGCTGTTCAGTCATGTGGACATGGCTCCGACGCTGCTGGCCCTGGCGGGTCAGGTCGTGCCGAAGGAGATGCAGGGTGCGGATCTCTCCCGGGTGGCTCTTGGTGAAACGACCAAGGGGCCGGAGGCGGTGCTGCTGCAGATCTTCGTGCCGTTCAACCCCGACGGCATCGACCGGCCCTGGCGCGGCATCATCACTCCAGACCACACCTATGCGAGGCATGAGGACAAGGCCTGGGTGCTGTTTGATGACAAGGCCGATCCCCGGCAGATGAAGAACCTGGCCGGGGAGGCTTCGGCCGCGGCGTTGCGTGAACAGATGGACGCCCGGCTTGCCGCCCTGATGAAGAAGCATGGCGATGCCTGGAGTTTGGGTTCGCCTGAACTCGTTGAAGAGGGCGGACGGCTCTACAAGCATGGCACCTTTTACAGCGTGCAGGAATACCTCGACTGGATGAAGGCGCATCCTGACAAGGCGAAGTGAAGCGCGTGGTGCCCGCCGGCTGATGCCCTGGAAACCTTGTTTCAGGCTGACTTCAGAGGCTGTGCACCGGCGAGCCTGTGAAGGCCTCGGCGTCAGAAAACCGCCCTGCGATGGAAGAGAAAGCTTTCCAGCAGCAGGAGTGCGAGTACGGCCCAGAGCAGCAGGCGCGGCCAGTCGCTGACCGCTGAGCCTGCGTGGATGGCGGGCAATGCGGCTGCGCTGGTTTCAGCCTGGCCCGAGGCGGGAAGGTCGGTCTCGGAGGTCGAGGCAAGCACGCTGGAGCCCTGGCGGTCGCTGGTTTTCCAGAAACCGATCCGGTGAACGGGCAGCAGGCCATTGGCGGCCTGGTCTGAAACGTCGACAAACTCTGAGCCGGTCCACTCCTTCCATTCAACGATGCCGGATTCGCTGAGAAGATCGCCGGGATGAAGCGGCTGAAGACCGGAGACAGCGTCGTTGTTTTCCGCGCACCAATAGAGAGCGTTGCCGAGCAGGAGTGGGAAGGCGGGCAGCAGGGCGAGCTGCTCGGAACGGGTGGGTGAAAAGGCGGAGACGACCAGCCGCTGGCCGTTCATTTCACCGGCGGCCAGGATGGGTTCATTTCCCGCCATCCAGAGCGGCTCCAGGACGCCGCCGAGATCAAGCACCCCCGTTTGAGTGAGGGCAAGGCGGCTGGTGGCGATGCGAAAGAGCAGGGGATGATCCGGGGTGACGGTGCGGATGCTGTCATGGGGCAGGCCGGGTTCCGGCAATCGCCGGACCTGAAGCGGGGCAGTGCTTTTGGCGGGATTGAGAGCAATGACAGGGCGGTCTTCGGGCAGTTTTTCAGGCAGCCAGTTTTCAAACACGAACACGTCCGGCCGGTTCTTGGGGGGCCAGTCTTCCGGGCGTCCTTTCAGGACTTCCAGCCTGCCCGCCTCCGACATGGAGGCCAGTGCCAGTTCCGTGAATGGGTCGGGCTTGTCGGAGAAGAGAGTGATGACGAGGGGGCGGGTTTCCGGCAAAGGCGCGGCGACGGCATCATCCCATCCGAAGCAGTCGTCCGGGGTTTTCAGCCGGACTTCCATCAACTGCCCGCGCACCCCTTCCAGGGGGACGATGAGCGAGGTGGAGGCTCCGGGTTCAAGGTCGATTTCGCGAAGCTGGGCGAGGCTGCCGGCCAGGTTGACTTCAAGGGTGGAGGTGAGCCTGGAGGGGTTGGTGCGGGCGGCGTTGATCTTGATGAAGGCCTCGTACCGATCGCGGGAAAGCAGGGCGCGGCGGATTTGAAAGGCGCTGATGCCAAGGTTGACGGGCTTTTTCAGGGCCGCGTCGATGAACGCATAGGCCAGGTCCGTGGCACCGGGGAGGGGAGAGTCGCCGGCATGCCAGACCTGGGAGCGGGCCTCCAGCCCAACCAATCGTCTGACCACGGCAAGGGCGTCGTCGGTGCGGGCCTCCATGGGCATGGGGCGGATTTCCTGAAGCAGGCGCAGGCATTCGCGACGGTTCCGGCTGCGCGAGAGCAGCACCTGGGGCCTGGCATCAAAGGCGACCAGGGAAAGCACCACCTGGTCGGGAAGGCGGGACAGGCGATCTTTCAGAGCCTGGCGTGCGGCCTCCAGGCGTGTGCGGCCCTGGGGGTCGCGGGCGCTCATGGAGGCTGAGCGGTCGATGAGTAGGACCACGGCACCCGGGGCGTCAGAGCCGGCTTCGCTCACGGGACGTGCCAGGGCCAATACAGAGGCGGCGATGACGAGCAGGGTTAGAAGCAGAGAGAGCCACTTTTTCAGCCGCCGAAGCCAGGCAGACTCCTGGTGTTCGCGGGAGAGCGAGCGGAAAAAGAGCAGGGTGGAAACAGGGACCCGACGGGCTCGTTTCCTGAACAGGTAAAGCGCCAGCGGGATGAGCGCCAGCCATGCCAGGTGCAGAAGATGGGGGGTGAGAAAACGCATCCGCAACGATCCGGCCCCATCAATCCCAGAACGGGCCGGATGTCGAATCCCAAATCATGCGCGGTTTCGGGGGCTGGAACACGTCTTCGCGCTCGCCGGGCGTGCTGATCCACGATTCATGGGAGGGGCCTGACTGAGTGGACTGGCTGAGCGAGGCATTTATTGACCTGCTGATCTTTTGAACATGGATGCATCCCCGGCTTGTGCGATGACGCTTTCGAGGTTACTCACAAGATTCATGTTTGTTGATCAGATCAAAGTTTTCGCGCGTGCCGGCAAGGGCGGCGACGGTTCCATGCATTTCCACCGCGGCAAGTTTCGTCCCAAGGGCGGGCCGGATGGGGGGGACGGAGGCAAGGGCGGTAGTGTCGTACTGCAGGCCGATCCCAGCACGAACAGCCTGCGCACCTTTTTCTTCAGCACCAAGCTGCTGGCGAAGGATGGTGAAAAGGGGGGTGCCAATCAATGCACGGGACGGAGCGCGGAGGATGTGATCTACAAGGTGCCGGTGGGCACCCTGGTGTCGAGAATCACTGAGGTGGAGGATCCTGAGACGGGGGAGGTGAGCGAGGCCTTCGAGGTCTTTGCGGACCTGACGGAGCCGAACCAGACCTTTGTCCTCTGCAAGGGGGGCAAGGGCGGCAAGGGCAACGTGCATTTCAAGACCTCGACGCACCAGGCGCCGCGTGAGTTCACCCCGGGCGAACCCGGCGAGGAGGGGCGCTTTCACTTCGAATTGCGCAGCATCGCGGATGCAGGGCTGGTGGGCTTTCCGAACGCCGGCAAGTCGACGCTCCTGTCGAAGCTTAGCGCGGCGAAGCCGAAGATCGCCAATTATCCCTTCACCACGCTGCAGCCGATGGTGGGCGTGATTCATTTCAACGAGACGCGTCGCGGCACCCTCGCGGACATTCCTGGGCTGATCGAGGGCGCGAGCCAGAACATCGGCCTGGGGCATGACTTCCTGCGCCACATCATGCGCTGCCGGACGCTGATGTTTGTGGTCGACACCGCTGGCACCGAAGGCCGGGACCCGATCCAGGATCTGGAGACGGTGCGCAAGGAGGTGAAGCTTTACTCGGATGAGCTGGCCAAGCGGCCTTGGTTCATCGTGGCAAACAAAATGGATGTCGAAGGCTCGGAGGAAAACCTGGAGAGGCTGAAGGAGCGCTTCAAGCGCATCAAGATCCTTCCTGTCTCCGCCCAGGACGGCCAGGGCATGGACAAGTTGCGGGCGCATCTGGACAAGCAGATCGGCCGGGACACGGTCATCGGATTCCAGCAGGTGTCCGTGAGCTGAGCGCGATCCACTTCAGCCCTGTCATGCGCCGCCCGTTCTGGATCACCCTCGTCCTGATCACGGCGGCCTACCTGCTTTTCTGGTTCCTGCTCATCGGAGCCACGGCGGACTATGGCAGCTGGGGTGCCTGGTCCCAGACGGTGATGAAGCCTGAGATCCGCTATGCCATCGGTCTGAGCCTTGTCACCTGCACGGCCGCCGCAGGCCTGGCCCTGATGGTGGCGGTGCCGGTCGGCTACCTGATGGCGAGACGGGAGTTTCTTGGCAAGACCTGGGTGGACGCGGCCCTGGACATCCCCATCGTGCTGCCGCCGATGGTGGTGGGCATCTGCCTGCTGATCTTTTTCCAGACCTCCCTGGGGAAGGTGGTGGAGATGGTGCTGCCGTTCACCTACACCGTCGCTGGGGTGGTTCTGGCGCAGTTTGTCGTGGCGGCGGCCTTTGCCATCCGGACCATGCGTGGCACGTTTGATCATCTTTCCCCGCGTCCTGAACAGGTGGCTCTGACCCTGGGAGCCACAGACTTGCAATCCTTCTGGCATGTGGCCCTGCCTGCCGCCCGCCGAGGCATGCTGGCGGCTTTTTGCATTTCCTGGGCCCGCAGTCTGGGTGAGTTCGGCCCCATCCTGGTGTTTGCCGGTGCGACGCGGATGAAAACGGAGGTGCTGCCCACCACTGTCTGGCTGGAGCTCAGCGTCGGGAACCTGGATTCCGCCGTGGCGGTGAGCCTGGCGATGATCGTCATTGCCGTCTTGGTCCTGGTTCTGGTCAGGTCGGTGGGCGAACGAGTCTGAGCCTTCCTGTTGTCACCCTCACCATGATTTCCCTCGAAAAAATCTCCTGGAAGGCGCCTGGCGGAGGCTTTGGGCTGGAGGATGTCAGTTTTTCGATTCCTGGCGGCACCTATGCCGTGATGATGGGGGCCACCGGCTGCGGCAAGACGACGCTTCTGGAGATTCTCTGCGGGCTGAGGAAGGCCGACCGGGGGCGGATTCTGCTGGAGGATCGTGATGTCACGCATCTGGAGCCGAGGGAACGCGGCATTGGTTATGTTCCGCAGGATCTGGCGCTGTTTCCTGTCAAACGTGTGGCCGCGCAGATTGCGTTCCCGCTGCAGATGCGCGGCCTGAGGGATGACCAGGGCATGATTCAGGAGCTGGTGGAGGAGCTGGGGATCGCGCATCTGATGGACCGGTTGCCGGATGCTCTTTCCGGCGGTGAGAAGCAGAGGGTGGCCCTGGCACGGGCGCTGGCGGCCCGGCCCAGGGTGCTGCTGCTGGACGAGCCGCTCTCCGCCCTCGACGAGGCCACCCGGGGGCAGGCGATGGAGTTGCTGCGCAGCCTGCAGGTGAGGCATCGGCTCACCGTCCTGCACGTCACCCACTCGGCTTTGGAGGCGGCAGCGCTGGGCAGCCTTCATCTGAGGCTGGAAAACGGTGTCGTGGCCGGCGGCACGAAATGATTGGCTCAGCTTCTTGACGCTGGGGAGGGCGAACCTATGATGGCGCGCCCTTCCCCCCGGGCGATCTACACTTTCACCCCCTCCGCCCTCCACACCATGGCCATCCTCGTTGACACTGACACCCGCATCCTCGTCCAAGGCATCACGGGAGATTTCGGCTCCCGCCACGCCAAGGCCTCCCTGGATTATGGCACGAACCTTGTGGCGGGCGTGACCCCCGGCAAGGGCGGACAGAGCTTTGAGCATGGCAGCCACAAGGTGCCTGTCTTTGACACGGTCAGCCAGGCCGCCAAGGAGACCGGTGCAACTGTCAGCGTGATCTTCGTTCCGCCTCCCTTCGCCGCCGATGCCATTCTTGAGGGCGTGGATGCCGGGCTGGACCTGGTGGTCGCCATCACTGAGGGCATCCCCGTCAATGACATGATCAAGGTCAAGGCCGCCATGAAGGGCAGCAAGACCCGCCTGATCGGACCGAACTGCCCTGGCTTGGTGACTCCGGGTCATGGGGAAAAGTCCCATGGCGGCTGCCGTATCGGCATCGCTCCGGGCTACATTCACAAGCGTGGCAACGTTGGTGTCGTCAGCCGTTCGGGCACGCTCACCTATGAAGCTGTCTGGCAGCTCACCACCCGTGGTTATGGCCAGAGCACCTGCGTCGGCATTGGTGGCGACCCGGTGAACGGCACGAATCATCTCGATGTGCTGAAGATGTTCAACGAAGACCCCGAGACCGAGGCGATCATCATGATCGGTGAAATCGGTGGCAACGCCGAGGTCGAGGCCGCCCGCTGGGCCAAGGACAACTGCAAGAAGCCCATCGCCGCCTTCATCGCCGGCGCCACGGCTCCTCCCGGCCGTCGCATGGGCCATGCCGGTGCCATCATTGGTGGCGCCGACGACACGGCTGCGGCCAAGAAGCGCATCCTCTCCGAGTGCGGCATTTCGGTGGCGGACAGCCCGGCCGACATGGCCGCCGCCCTGCTCAAGGTCTGGGGCAAGTAAGCCCTGAAGCTTTGGCGAGTTGGACAATCTAAGATCTCAAAAACCTGACGCCCTCTCCATTTCCATTGGAGGGGGTGTTTGTTTTTTGACAAACGGCATCTGGAGGTTCTGAAGCTACGCTGCTGTTTTCAACTGACCCACGTTGCGGCTGCCGATGCTTGGAGCAGCTTTTCAAATCAGGGCTCGGGCAGCGGCGGCAGTCCGTGGGTGCGCAGGTCGTTCAGGCTCTTGGGAGTGATCGCCGTGGGGGCCAGGCGGTAGGAGGGCTTGGGAAGGAAGGCGGGATCTTCAAGCCTGCGCAGGAGGACCTTCCAGCCCATTTCAACCAGCAGCGGCTGGTGGATGCTGGCGTCGATGTCTCCCGTGTTCACGAGGGAGAAACCACCTTCGTCGCCCCGGAAGCCGTCGGTCCCGATGATCAGGGTGTTTTCACGCTGGTCGGCCAGGGCCAGGGAGGCACCAAGGGCCATGGAGTCATTGTGGGCGTAGAGAACATCGAACTGCTTCTGAAGGCGCAGGGCCTCGGCGGCCCGTTCCCTGCCACCTTCACGGGTCCAGCCGCCGGCGGTGTCATGGACGATGACGATGCCGGGATGCTTGTGCAGTTCCTCCACAAAGGCTTCGTGGCGCCTGGTGCTGCCTGGATCCTTTTCATCGCCACGGATCTCGACCACCCTGCCTGTGACTTCCGTTTTGCCCTCCTCCTTGGATTTTTGACCAAGCGCACGGTTGGCGATTTCTCCGGCCATCCGCCCGAGCTGCGCCTGATCCACCGTCACGGAAAAGGAGGCCTTCAGTTCGGCACCGGCCTCGCCCAGAGCGATCACCGTCACGCCCGACTGAATGGCGTTGAGCACTCCCGCAGAAATCGCATCGGCTTTCACTGGTGTGATGAAGATGGCGAGCGGCTTCTCGGCCAGGCTGGAGTCGAGCTGACCTGCCTGACGGGTGGCGTCACCGGCGGCGTCCAGGGTTTTGAAGTTCAGGCCCGTGCGTGAAAAGACCAGGCGTTGCAGGGTCTGAATCTGGGCGATCTCGTAGGGGCGGCTGGCGTTGGCGGTGAGCAGGAGGACCTGGCCGGGAGACGAGCTCGCCGATTCTCCAGGCTTTTTGCAGCTGGTGACGAGTGACAGCACGGGCAGCAGCAGGGCGGTGAACAAAAAGCGTCGAAAAGGCATGTGTTTCAAAATCAAGACATGAAAGCCGGACAACGACAAGCCTGCTGTTGTCTCAAGGCATCAAAAAGATCCGCAGACGATCGGCAGATGATTCAGAGGCAGAGCTGGAGGAAATCCATGAAAGCGGCCTGGAAAAGCGGCTCAGGAGGTCGCGGCCCGGGCGACCTTCTCACAGGCCTGCACGTCGAGCTTGCCGGAGGAGAGGATGGGGATCTCGGAGACGCGGATCATCTTCTTGGGGATCCACAGGGGCGGCATGCCGCGTTCCAGAAGGCGGTAGCGCAGGTCAAGGATCTCCTGGTGTTCCGGACCTCCGGGCATGGCGGTCAGCAGCACCAGCGCCTCGCCCTTGTCAGGATCAGGGACGCCGACGACGGCGATCTTGCGGGTGGTTTCATTTTCCAGGCCGAGCGTTTTCACCAGGGCGTCCTCGACGGTTTCATGCGGGACCATTTCTCCACCGATCTTGGAGAAGCGGCTGAGCCTGCCTTCGATGTAGAGGAAGCCGTCCATGTCCACACGGCCGACGTCGCCAGTGCGGAACCAGCCCTGGCTGTCCTTGACCTCCTTCGTCCTTTGTTCGTCCCCCAGGTAGCCTTCGAAAATGTTGGCACCCTTGAACCAGATCATGCCGCTGCTGTGGATGGACAGGGGGGCGTAGGTTTCGGGATGGGTGATGCGGATGGCCAGGCCAGGCACCATTTGACCGACGCTGCCCTGGCGATGGCTGGGAAGCCAGACGTAGCCGGCGGACTCCTCGCCCAGGGGCAGAGGATTGGGCAGGTTCACATTGGAGACCGGGGAGGTTTCCGTCAGGCCGTAGCCTTCGAACACGCGCTTGCCGAACTTCATCTCGAAAGCTTCTGCGACGGTGGCGGGGAGTTTTTCCGCCCCGGTCACGCAGAGCTTGATGGAGGCCAGCGCCTCGCGGTTCACGCCGCGCAGATAACCCCGCAGGAAGGTGGGGGTGGCGATCATGAGCGAGATGCGATGTTTTTCGATGAGCTCCCCGAGCTTCTTGGTTTCCAGAGGGCTGGGATAGGTCACGAGGTCCACGCCTGCGATGATCGGGTACCAGAGGGTGACCGTGCAGCCGAAGCTGTGAAAAAGGGGCAGGCTGCCGAGAATGCTGTCGCTGCGAGTCAGGCCCAGGCGGCTGCCGAACTGGATGACGTTGGCAATGATGTTGCGGTGGCTCAGCACCACGCCCTTGGGATTGCCCGAACTGCCGCTGGTGAAAAGCAGCAGGGCCTCCCTGGTTCCGCCATGGCGGGGCACGCCCAGCAAAAGGGCGAGGAGTGACGCCGGCAGAATCTTGGAAAGCACGAGCCAGGTGGCGATGGCGGGCTTCATCCGTGGCAGCAGCCTTTCGATGAGAATGAGCTGCCTGCTGGGCGGCCAGGGAAACTGCTGGGCCTTGCGGACGAAAATGTCCGCTGTGAGGAAGCGGTCGATTTCCGCCGCCTTGATGGCGTATTCGATGGCCGGCCTGCCTGCGGTGAAGTTGATGTTGACGGGAATCTTGCCGGCCAGCAGCACGGCGACATTGGCGATGAGGCCGCCGATGCCTGGAGGCAGGACGATGCCCACACGCTTTTTCTGGGTTTCCTTGCGAAGATGGGCGGCGAGCGCGACGGCGATCGCCAGAACCTTGTCATAGCGCATCTCGGCACCGTCCTTGCCATCGATGACCTTGTTGCGCCCATGCTTTTTCAGCCCCAGCAGCAGGGCATAGGCGAGGTTCATGCCCAGGGCCGGATGAGCGGAGAAGGCCTGCTCGGCGAGCAGAAGCAGGGATTCCTGATAGGCGGCCAGGGTGGTGGCGGCGGGCTTGAGCAGCCTGCCGAAGACCATGATGCCAGCGCTCGGGTCATAAGGGGCTTCGACAACCAGGGCGATTTCCATGCTGCGCTGCACATAGAGGGGCAGAACCGGCACGCCCGCCTTGAGCAGAAATTCGAGCTTGGTGCCCGGAACGGTGCTCATGGGGGAGTTGATCACCGCAGCCTGGGCGGGCAGGTAGATGACGATGCGTCCTCCGTCGACTTCCCCTCCGACGGCGTTCCGCAGTCCGGTGGCGTCGGTGGCGTCCGGAACGATGGCGAGTGCGCGGACGGATTCCTTTTCCAGATGTGATTTCAGCGAAGGATGCAGGGCGGCTCCCTCCTCGACCAGATAGGTCAGATCACGGCCTTCCAGCACGACTTCCAGCCGGAGCAAGTCATCGTAGCTGAGCTGGCTGGGCAGAATGAGGAAACCCTGCCCCGCAGGAAGATTCTCCTGGCCGAGCAGCTTGAGGTTTTTCAGGGATGCCGGTTTTTCCTTGGACATGGGCGTGAAGGATGATGCGTCGCAGCTTGAGAGGGTGAGCGTCCAGCCGGGGGGGGCTTGGTCTGAGTCTGGCCGAAACTTCCCCGGGCATCAGGGTCAGCCGTTCCAGACAAAAGTCACCGGTTTTTCAATGTCGGGATGGACGCTGTGATGCACCGGGCAGCCAAGGGCGGTTGCCTCCAGGAGCTTCCGGTCCGGATGGTCTGGAGGCAGGGGAATTTCAATGATCAGCGGCAGGCGAACAATACGGCGCGGGGAATCCTCGCTCATGTGTTTTTCAACACGCACCTTCATGCCCGGAAGGTCATAGCCCTTTTGGTTGGCCTTGATGCCAATGACCGTGGCCATGCAGGCGGCGAGAGCGGTGGCGACGAGATCCGTGGGCGAAAAAGACTCTCCTTTGCCATGGTTGTCGACGGGGGCGTCGGTGATGAACTGGTTTCCCGAAGGGCCATGGGTTGCCTGGCAACGGAGACCGCCTGTGTAATCAATGGAGATGGATACAGCCATGACCGCTCCTAGCATGGGCTGCTGGCTGAAGGAAGCAGCAATTACTGACGGGTCCAGGGATGCGCCGCTCAACCTCCCCAAGGCGGCAGGACAGCAGATGCCCCAGACACCGCAGCAGAATCATGGCGTCAAACTATCTGGGGCAAAAGTCGGTTGAAGGTCAGGAGCCGCTTTTGGATTCGATTCTGTAAAAGGTGGTCGTTCTGGCGAGAAGGTGAAAGTAGCCACCCACGACTCCAACGAGAAACAGAAAGGCCACCAGAATCCAAAAGCCTGGGATCAGGGGTGGGCTGAGACGGCGGCGGGACATTTCCGGTGGCTTAGAGGGTCGCTGCCAGATGCTCGATGCTGTTTTTCAGCAGAGCCAGGCCGACTTCCTGACTTTTTTCAGGGTGAAACTGCACAGCCATGAGGTTTTTTCTGGCAATGCCAGAGATGAAGGGCACGCCGTAGTCCGTGCGGCAGAGGGCGAGCGACGCATCCGCGACTTCGGGGTAGTAGCTGTGAACGAAGTAAAGATGGGAGGGATTGGCCAGGCCTTTCCACCAGGCGGGCTTGTCCTCGGCCCAGTGGACCTTGTTCCAGCCCATGTGCGGGATTTTCAGGCCAAGGGTGGCGTCAAATTTACGCACATGGCCGGGGGCGACGCCCAGGCCTTCCACCCCGGGGCATTCCTCGCTGGATTCAAACAACAGCTGATAACCGAGGCAGATGCCGAGGTAAGGTCTTTCCGCCTTCAACCAGGAACGCAGGGGCTCCCAGAGTCCGGTGGCTTTGAGGATGCGCACGCTGTCCCCAAAGGCGCCCTGGCCTGGGAAGACCAGGATGTCGATGGTTTCGAAATCCTCAGGCCGGGTGACCAGCGTCGCTACGTGGCCGATGGCGGAAAAGGCGTTCAGAACGCTGCGCAGATTGCCAGCACCATAGTCAAGCACTCCCAGATTCATTGATCAAAGAACCTCCTTGGTGCTGGGGATGCCGGTCACTCGCGGATCGATGCGAGTGGCCATGTCGAGCGCTCTGGCAAGGCCTTTGAAAATGGCTTCCGCCATGTGATGGGCGTCCCTGCCGCGACGGATCTCGACGTGCAGAGTCGCCAGGAGGCTGGATGAAAAGGCGCGCAGGAACTCCTCCACGAGCTGGTAGCTGAATCGGTTCACACCACCGATGGCTTCCACACGTTCCGGGGCATGGTAGCTGAGAAAGGCCCGGCCGCTGAGGTCCAGGGCCACCTCCGCCAGCGTTTCATCCATGGGCAGGAGCCAGAAGCCGTAGCGGGTGATGCCCGCTTTGCTGCCCAGGGCTTCACGAAAACACTGGCCAAGCACAATGCCGGTGTCTTCCACCGTGTGGTGATAATCCACCTCAATGTCCCCCACCACCTTCACCTTGAGGTCAAAGAGCCCGTGTTTCGAAAACAGGGTCAGCATGTGGTCGAAAAAAGGAACTCCCGTGTTGATCTGGGATGTGCCGGTGCCGTCCACATTCAGTTCAATCTGAATGTCGGTCTCGGCAGTCTTGCGGTGCTGCTGCGCTGTGCGGGTCGTGGACATGGAACTGCATTAAACAGGAGCAGCACACTCCGGTCAATGTGACGATCAGGGTTTGGTTTCAGGATTCAGACCGTTCGGATGCATTCTACATTCTACGGCAGGATGTCTGGCTGCCTCAGGTCGGTTGAGATCCGCAGATGTGGTTTGATTCGTTCCTGCAGCCCAAACCGCGATCCGCTGCTTTTTCGCAGCCTGTTCAAGAGGCAGGCCATTTCACCGAATTGAAGAGGCGAGGGGCTCAATTTGCGAAGGGTCAAGCACCTCAAAAAGAGGCTTTGAAACCAAGGGATTCCAGGTGGATGTCAAAAAATTGTGAAAATTATGAAAATTGTTGTTGATCAATTTTTACGATTTGCTATAAATACCACAGTTCGATTGAAGATTCCATTCTGGAAATTGGAAGTCGAAAGACAAAGACCAACAGCCCAAAACACACACACTACCATGAAACAGACCAAAGTTAACTCCCTGAAGGCTGGCTTCAGCCTTGTTGAAATGCTCGTCGTGATCGCGATCATCGGCATCATCGCCGCCATCGCCATCCCGAACATCGGTTCCATCAACAACAGCGCTCGTTATGCGACCGCTCAGCGCAACGCCCAGTCCGTTGCCTCCGTGCTTAACGCCGCCGCTGCTGCTGGCGTGAACTTCGCCGGTGGTACCCACAACTGGACCGGCTCCACCACGGGAGCTGACATCATCGACGCCGCTGAAACCGGTGCGACTCCTGCCGACGGCGCCTTTGTCGGCAAGAAGTTCACCGTCGGTGAAATCGACGACGATGAAGAGCCTGTGGCCGCTGTGTACCTGAGCTTCGACGCCACGAACAACCAGGTCATCTACAACGCCTCGGCGACCCCCTACACGCTGTAATCCTGACTTGATCGCCTAAAACGACGATCTTCCATGGCCCGCCGGGTTCACTCCCGGCGGGCTTTTTTGTGCCTCGGCCCGGTCAGTTTTTCCGGGCCTGTGCGAATCCTGGCTTGCCGATCCGGCGGGTCTGCCCCGAAATTACCCACGTGTCCTCGCGTCCAGCTTCCATGAATGATCTTGTGCTCACCTCGGCGGAGGCGGTTCGGTCGGCTGGACGGCTCCAGGACCTCGTGTCGGCGCTATCGGAAGTCATCCTGGGCAAGAGGCCGGTGATTCAGCTGGCGGTCAGCTGCTTGTTGTCGCGAGGGCACCTGCTCTTTGAGGATCAGCCCGGCGTGGGAAAAACCCTGCTCTCCCAGGCTCTGGCCCAAGCCCTCGGGCTTCAGTTCCGGCGGGTTCAATTTACGAGTGATCTCCTGCCGGCGGACATTCTGGGCGCCTCCATTTACAACCGGGACAGCGGTGCCTTCACCTTTCATCCCGGTCCTGTGTTCACCCAGGTGCTTTTGGCGGACGAAATCAACCGGGCCACACCGAAGACACAATCAGCCCTGCTGGAGGCGATGGAGGAGGGAAGGGTGAGCTGTGACGGTCATTCGCACTCGCTGCCGGTGCCCTTTTTTGTCATAGCGACTCAGAATCCTTCCTCCCAGATCGGCACTTTCATGCTGCCGGAGTCGCAGCTGGACCGCTTTTTGATGCGTCTGGCTCTGGGCGTTCCTGACCGGCAGGCGGAACGCGTGATGCTTCAGGGGCAGGATCGTCGCGAAGTGCTGCGTGACATGGCCCCTGTGATGCCCTGGAGCGAACTGGCGCAGATGCAGCAGCTGGCGCGTCTTGTGCATGTTTCGGAGCCGCTTCTGGATTATCTTCAAAACCTGCTTTCCGCCAGCCGTGCCGCTGGTCACGGGCTTTCGCCGCGTGCAGGACTCGCACTGCTGGCGGCAGCCAGGGCCTGGGCTTTGATCGAGGGCAGGGTGATGGTTTTGCCCGAGGATGTGCAGGCCGTCGGGCCGGCGGTCATGGGGCATCGGCTTTCAGGCGGGGCGGAAGAGGCGGCCGACCTGCTCGCTGAAGTGGCGGTTCCGTGAGTCTGTCATGGCGGGAAGCCTCAATCTGGGCACAATCCGCCATTCATGATCCGATTTTCGCTTTTCAGGTTTCCTGTCACTGTTCACTGGTTTTTCTGGGTGAACGTCGCCTTGCTGGGCGGTGCCGTTGGCGCCAACACCCCCCGTGCGATGCAGATCCTGCTGGGCTGGGTGCTGGCGGCCTTCGTCTCGATCCTCGTCCATGAACTTGGCCATGCCCTGGTGATGCGCCGCTTTGGCGACCGGCGGGTGGAGATCCTGCTCTATGCTTTCGGGGGTGTCGCCCGCGGTGGCCGCTGGCTCGGCCGCTGGGAGGACCTGGTGGTCAGTGCGGCGGGGCCGGTCGTCCAGCTGGCTGCAGGGATCGCGGTCGGGGCGCTGGTGGATCCTGGCGTATTCGAACCGCTGTTTTTGAAGTCATTCTTCGTCTCGTTTTATGAGGTGAGCCTCTTCTGGGCCCTGCTCAACCTGCTGCCTGTTCTTCCGCTGGACGGCGGCCACATCTGCCGTGCCTTTCTGGGGGCGGGGCGTGCCAGGCTTGCCCTTCAGATCAGCCTGGCCTGCGCAGCCGCGCTCGCCCTTTATTTTCTGCAGATAGGCGGACTGTTTCCCACGGTGTTTTTTGGCCTGATGGCCTGGAACAACTGGAAGGAGCTCAAGGGTGAGCCGCAGGTGCCCTGGATGCTGGGGCGCTGAGTGAAAAAAATGCCCGCAGTTCCCAAACTGCGGGCATAGGCGACAGGCGATGGATCCTCGGCCTCAGGTTCAGCCGAAGAGGGAGGTGACCGGCTTGCCCTTGTCCGCCACGGTGAAGGGGCGTTTGGACGGTGAAAAGAGCACCTGATCGAGCGGCAGCCCGAGTGCATAACCGATGGTTGCATTAAAATCGGGGATGGTGACGCTGCCGCCAACGGCACGGCCTCCCTTTTCATCCGTGGCGCCGTGGATCTGGCCGCCCCGGATGCCTCCGCCCGCCAGCACGCAGCTGAAGCCGGGCGCATGATGATCGCGTCCGTCGTTGGCGTTGATCTCGGGCGTGCGGCCGAATTCCGTGGCAAGCACGACCAGGGTTTCCTTGAGCATGCCACGGGACTCGAGGTCCTGGAGAAGAGTGCTCAGTGCGGCGTCCAGCTCGTCACAGAGCTCCGGCACACGCGTGAAATTGGCGTTGTGGGTGTCCCAGTTGCCGAAGGTGACCTCGACAAAGCGCACGCCGTGCTCCACCAGCCGGCGGGCAAGCAGGCAGCCCTGGCCGAAACGGTCGCGTCCATACTTGTCACGAAGCCTGTCGTCTTCGGCGCCGATGTCGAAGGCCTTCAGCTCCTCGCTCTTCATCATGCGGACGGCGTCGTCATACATGTCGCTGTAGGCGCGCACGTTCTTGACGTTGTAGGTTTCAGCGAACTGGGTGTCGAGCTTCTTCGCGACCTGCAGGCGGTCGAGCATGCGCTCCTCGGTGAACCAGGAGCTGGGGCGCACGTTGGCGATGCCGTTTTCGGGGTCATTGAGCATGAGCGGGGCGTACTTGGCCTCAAAGAAGCCGGCGCCCGGATGGCGGCTGTCGTTGCCGATCATGACGCTGCCGGGCAGGGTGGGATTGCCGCGGCCCTGGAATTTTTCCAGCCAGGCGCCCATGGAGGGATGCTTGATGCTGCTGCGCAGGGTGTAGCTGGTGTGCTGGTAATACTGGCCCTGCTCATGGGCGCCCTGGGTGGACACCATGCTGCGGACGATGGCGATCTTGTCCGCCTGGCGGGACATGAGCGGAAGGTTTTCACTCAGGCGGATGCCGTCGACGTTGGTGTTGATCGTCTTTGTCAGGCCCATGACATCCTTGTTCTCAGGCTTGGGATCCCAGGTGTCCAGGTGGCTCATGCCTCCGGTCATGTAGAGGTAGATGACGTTCCTGGCTGTGGGCACCTGCTTGAGGGGGCTGGTGTTTTCGCCTGCGACGCCAAAGGCCTTTCCGCCCAGCTGGCTCAGGGCGGAGACGCCAAGGAAGGATTGTGCGGCCTTGGTGACAAAGACACGGCGGGAGAAGTCGGAGGAATTCATCGGGGGGATCGGATTTCGTGCCCCTAAACGCGGGAGGACGGGCCTGTTTGCAGGTTTTTTGACAAAGTTGGTTCTTCCCGCCCGTCGCCGCGGGGCAGGTCAGGCACGCGCTGCGTCAAACGGGGGCCTCCTTCCTGATTGCACAGCCGGTGTGTACGGGTTTCATACATGCCCGCCGATGACCTCCCACTCAGCCCTTCGCTACTGCCCGGACCTTTATCACTACCAGCGCCGAGAAACCCGCGTCTGCCAGGTCGGTCATGTCGGCATCGGCGGGGGAAACCCTGTCCGGGTTCAGTCGATGCTCACCAGTGACACGAGGGATGCGGCTGCCTGTGTGAAGGAGGCGCTGGCCCTGGCCTCCGTGGGCTGTGAGATCGTCCGTGTGACCGCACAGACGAGGGTGATCGCCGAAAACCTTCAGCACATCCGCGACGGCATCCGTGCTGCGGGCTGCGAAGTTCCCCTGGTGGCCGACATTCACTTCAAGCCCGATGCGGCGATGGAGGCCGTCAAATGGGTGGAGAAGGTCCGGGTCAATCCAGGCAACTACGCCGACAAGAAGAAGTTTGCCGTCAAGGAGTACACCGATGTGGAGTATGCCGAGGAGGTGGCGTACATGGAGTCGCAGTTTGTCCCCCTGGTCCAGGAATGCAGGCGTCTGAACCGTGCGATGCGGATTGGCACCAACCATGGATCGCTCAGCGACCGCATCATGAACCGCTGGGGCGACACGCCTCTGGGCATGGTCGAGAGCGCGCTGGAGTTCGCCCGCATCGCCAGGGCGAACGGTTTCCACAACTTCATCTTCTCGATGAAGGCCAGCAACCCCAAGGTGATGATCGAGGCCTACCGTCTGCTGGTCGCGAAGCTGAACGAGCTCGGCGGTGACTGGAATTATCCGCTGCACCTCGGGGTGACGGAGGCGGGTGACGGCGAGGACGGACGCATCAAGAGCGCCGTCGGCATCGGTTCGCTCCTGGCGGACGGCATTGGTGACACGGTGAGGGTGTCCCTGACCGAGGACGCGATCCATGAGATCCCGGTCGCGCGCGCCCTGATAGCGTCGGTGGAGCAGCAGGTGAGGGAGGCGGACTCCGGCCGGAGCGGCGACGCCACCCCCATCAGTTACGATCCTTTTAGTTATACCCGCAGGCCTTCCGAAAGGCTGGTGGTCGGCGGCGTCGAGCTTGGGGGCGGTGCCACCGTTCCCGTCGTCACTTTGCGGGCCAAGTGGGATGCCGTCGCCCATAAGCTGGACAAGCTGGGGGACTACAAGCCGGAGATCGTTCTCGAGGACAGCGGCGTGCTTGCGGTCGATCCACGTGATGACGCCGCCCTTGCAGGCATCAATGCATCGGCGGATGCAAGGCTGGTGACAGTGGCGGACGGCACGCGGCTGCATCCCATCCACGCCTTCCGCCTCCTGGCGGCGAAGCTGCAAGACCGCCATCCGATCCTGCTGAAGGACACCTTTGCTCCCGCCGCCGGCGTGGTGGAGAGCAGCGGCGAGACGGACTTCGTGCGCAGCCTGCTGCGGGCCGCCACCAACCTGGGGGCGCTTCTTTGTGACGGCATCGGCGATGCCGTCATTGTCCAGGGCGAGGCGGCTCCCGGACAGAGCCTGCGCATCAGCTACAACGTCCTGCAGGCGGCCGGGGTGCGGATTTTCAAGACGGATTACGTGGCCTGCCCGAGCTGCGGGCGGACACTTTTCAACCTCCAGCAGACGACCCAGAAAATCCGTGCCTCCACAGGCCACCTGAAGGGGGTTCGCATCGCCGTCATGGGATGCATCGTCAATGGTCCGGGTGAGATGGCCGATGCAGATTTCGGCTACGTCGGCGGCGCTCCTGGCAAGATCAACCTCTACGTCGGCAAGTCCGCGGTGAAGTTCAACATTCCCGAGGAGGAGGCTGTGGAAAGGCTGGTGGATCTCATCAAGGAACACGGCCGCTGGTTTGAGGCCCCGGAGCCTGCGACAGAGTGAAGGAGGGGGGCAAGCGCCTTCACAAGCGGTTTCAGCGGCGGCTTCTGAGCCTGTCCGCCTCGATCCAGCGCAGCAGGTCATGGCTGACCTCGGAACGCTGTACATCATGCAGAAGCAGATGATGGCTGCGCTTGTACCACAGCAGCTTTTTGCGGGGTGAACGAATCTGGGCGAAGAGGGCCTGGATCTGGTCAGGACTGCTGAGGATATCATTAGGGGAGGCAAGAAACAGCACCGGCATGCGCAGCCTTGCGGCGGCCTGGTAGTTATGATCCAGAAGTCTGCCCACCTCGGCCAGCAGCCGCACCGTGAAGCTGCTGACATGGTGTGGAGTCTTCTGCATCTGTGATCCGTGCGTGGTGGTGCTGGTCACCTGGAATTTCGATTCGTCGATTCCGGCAAGGTCTCCCAGAGTAAAGCGTGTTTTGGGAGCAAGCGAGGCGGTGGTCTGCAGCAGCCAGCGACGAAAATGGGAAACGGTCATCCGCAGTCCGGCGACAGGGGAGGCCAGGATGATGCCGTCGGGATCCCGGCGGTCTGGCAGGCGGTTGGCGGCGGTATGCAGACAGATCAGGCTGCCCAGGCTTTCCCCGTACCAGAAGACCGGAGTACCAGGGTGCTGACGCCGCACCAGCTCGTGAAAGGTTTCCAGGTCGTCCAGCCACAGGCCTGCGGAGCGGATATCTCCCCGTTCACCGAGCACGGGATCCTTGCCTTGGCCGCGAAGATCATAGGCGTAGACGGCGTATCCCCGCGAAGGCAGGCCGGCCCCCAGGAACCAGAAGTCAGATGATGCCCCGCTCAGACCATGCACGGCGATCACAACCCCTCGCAGTCTGATGTCAGGAGGCGGCAGCCACCTCTCGATGGGCATCGTTTTGCCGTCGAAACTCGTCCAGTTCACGTCGCCCAGGCGGGGACGAACATTTGAGGAGGGCAGGTGACGACAGGAGACCAGCCCCAGAATCAGAAGCAGGCAGAGCCTTCGCATGAGGAGGGTAATGCTCATGGCATGGCGGGCAGGCTGGGTCATGAAAGTGCCTCTGCGATGAACGCGGCCTGTGCCTGCACCCGGTCCTGAAGACCGGCCTCGGAGGGAGTTTCAAAGGTCAGAGTTGTGGCACAACCCAGCTGCCAGAGGGCTACGGCCTCCGGAATGCCCGTCAGGTTGGGTGGGATTGTTTTGCGGTGGATGATGCCATGTTGAGCGCGTCTTCCATCAATAAGGCTTCGGGGATCCGTGGGAAGATGTCGGGCTGATGCAGCCAGACAGCGGGAAGCCAGCCGGGCATCCTTACCGCCAAGCTCGTAGACGTAACATCCCTGGGAGTCGTAATCCTCATGAAGGCACAGGCCCAGGATTGGAGGGCTTTTCCGGATGAGCTGGCGCCAAGGACCCGTGAGCGGGTCCCGGGGCAGGTGAAATCTGCGATTGATGTCCACCCCCCGGTGGTCGGTGCGGGTGTTGTTCCTGAAGCCGTGGGGATTCAGACAGGGAAAAATCATGAAATGCCTTTGTCTCAGCAGCCCAATGTTTCCTTCTGCCCAGGCCAATAGTCCCCAGGCGGCAGCCACTTCATCCCCATGTACTCCGGCAGACAGATACACAGAAGGTCCGGTGCCTTGGGTTTCCAGCCATAAGATTTTCTCGCCATCAAGAACAGTCAGTGCTCTCACGTGCAGTCTCAAGGCTTGAGCTAGTGCTCTCCAACGTCCAAGGAGAAACCGTGGGTCGTGAGTCTGATGAAGATGCGGCGTGGTCACTTGCAAGTGATGGAGGCCTTGTGATTCTGCTGCAAGGCCTGGCATTTTTGGGGTGATCATGAGTGATGTAAACCAAAAGCCCTGTCTGGGTTCAGAGCGACCCGGCCAAGCCCCTTTTGCTGAGACTTGTTCTGGTTTCAATGGTGCACAGTTTCATGGCAGAGACTCCCTGGCATGCATTTGAAGAGTTGGTTGCTTGCCTCAGCGCGTTCGTTTGTGCTTTTCTAGCGAGTTAAACAACTAAGAATAATGATTTATAATTATATTTTGATACAAAAATATATGAATTTTAAAGTATGTAAATTTTTATTAATGACAATAAAGTGCGCAAATAAGTTAACTCATTTTATGAAAATAAGTAATTCTTATTCTTATAAAAGAATGGATTTATTAAAATATTTAAATGTAACTATTGATAAATATTACAAACATATATGATTGCATATTTAAAGCTCCTTGGTTAGCGGGAAAGTACGTTGAGCGGGCGTGTGGTCAAGGGCAGCGATCGAGTCTGCGTTGTCGAGGTTCTTGGAGTGAATTAGTTATAAAAGTATTACTTGATGATTTTTTCTAGGACTTTGATCGCTAACGGAACTCGAATCGTGGCATAGATTATGCATCACTTGAGAGATGTTTAACATGCCTTGCTTAACTTCGACATCGCCATTGAATCTGACAAAAACTTTTGAATCGCTGCGTTTTACCGAATTGACAATCCACACCTGGCAATGCTCTAGATAAACACCTCTTTCCCAGAGGGGTGAGCTCTTTCGCGCAAGACGTTGGAATTGTGACTTTAATCTTGAATCTTCCCTTCTTTTTTCTTTTGCCCTGATGCGACATCTTCTGGAAAACATTCTAGCGGCTCACCCTCAGAACACTTCCGCTCTGATTCTCATCGCCGGTTGTGCGCTGTGGTTCATAGTCTGGCTTGTCGCGGTTTTTGACATTGTTCAGGCTTCAAGGTCTGGCGCATGGAAATTTTTCTGGCTTGTCGTGGCCTCAATACCTCTTGTTGGAACAGCCTTTTTTGCGTTGTATATGCTCTTGGCGGCAGATTGGTCTGCGGCATTTTTCTGGAGAAAAGTTTCATCCGGCCGCAGGAAAAAGTAGACTTCTTTTTTAATCCTTTTATCTTCAATGCCCCATGTTTGAAACCCAGTGCAGTCAACAACGCCTCCGCAAGGCTCTGCCGTCTTGCTGCCATTGGGTGTTGCTGTCTTTAATCTGCTGGTTGGCCACCCTTTCCGAGTCGGGGTATTCCCAGTTGGCTGGTGGAATTTCAGGGTCGGTCATTTCTGAAGGTGGCGATTACAGCTACACAGGACGCCAGTATAATTTCATGAATGGACCGCCGTCAGTAGGCGGAGCGGTGGAAGATGTCATTGAAGGTGTGCATGATGGTGCACATGTTGTAAATTCTGCGGCAAACTTCATCGATGGGGTCTCCTCCGTGGGATTTCGAGATGATTTTGACAACCAGCAGGGATACCTGGGCGTCACCGCTGGCCTTAACCCGCGCTGGATCACAGGATTGCGTCACGAAGCTGTGGGTTATGGACGGCCCAGGGGCATGAAGTTCGGACCGCTTTTCATTGACAGCCTCAATGTCGGTTCAGGTGTGATGTACTCTGATTATGAGGGCACGCCTTTCCGGTCCACAAAATTCCGTCCTTCAAATGATCCCTGGGCGGCCATCGTCTGGACCAATTTTCGTCTTTCGGCTTACGTTACAAACAAGTTTGCCCTCTCCCTTCGTCCGTTCATCTACTGGCTGCCTCTTGAGGGGAAGGTTGGCTTTTCCGGTGTCTCCGGTCTGTTTGGCCTTAGGTCAGGGTTTTTCCCCAACACCATGCTGAACACTGCCTACCGGACCAACATCGGTCCAATGTGGGAGCTTTCAGTTCAGGAGCGCTTTCAGGCGATGATGTCGCAGCGCACCATTTTGAGCGAACCTCTCATGATGAGCGCCTCCCTGCAGGACGTATCGAGTTACGACATGGCGGGTCGCTACTCCTTCGGAGGTTTTGCGCCGCCGATGATCAACTCCAGGCATCAGGACAGGATCTCCCTCAGTGACCAGCTCTTTGACGAAAATCGGGTGATTTATCGCAACAGCGCGCTGGCTCGTCTCCGGGGGCGTATTGGCAGCAATCTGGAGGCAAACATGTTCTACGGCAGGTATGACCTCTGGAACAATAAATTTGATCATGCGAGCGGCTGGAACACGGCGGGTGCCCTGCTGGTTCACAACTCTCCTCTGATTGAAAAATATTTCGGCTATTTTGTTTCTGCCCGGGATAGTTCTGATTCTCTCCTTCAGTGGCTCTACGCTGGCATGCAGGCGAAGCTGGGGCCCAACTTGATGGCCTTTGCAAACGGGGGCTACATGTGGAGGACAGGTGGCAGCGATGCCTTCGCGCGCGAAAGTTGGATTGGGCGTGTCGGATTTGAGCAGCGCCTTGGCCCTTACATGCGGCACGGTGTGGCGTTTGGTCGTGGGGTGACGGACCCGGAGTTCGGATCCAGATATATTGCAGACTTCGCCAGGTATTACCTGGCAATGGACCTTTCTGCGAGGCTTCAGTTGAGGCTCTTCTACCAGAAAACAGATGCAGAGCGGCTGGACACTCTGACGCCGTCTGACTACAAGTCCGAGGTTTATGGTGCGCTGGTTTCAATGATTTTGTCCCCTTCGGACACACTCACCCTCCTGAACAGCCACGAAACCTATGATCGCTTAGGCGGTCGTGCAGGGTGGGACATGTGGTCTCACCGGCTATCCTTTGTGCATCAGATGCGGCAGGACATGGACATGCAGATGTACTACCAGTATCAACACGGGGACAACAATGCAGCCGGCAGCGAACCCTTCTCGGAGCATCTTCTGTACTTCGGCATGATCAAAAGGTTCTGACCTTTCGCGTTGGTGGAAGCGGGCGGCGGCTCAGGCCTGGCTTTCCTCATCTGTGGCTCTTGCCAAGAATGCATGGGCGGCTACTAATGAGTTACATTTCAACCACCAGATTCCATTCAATGCATTTTAGAGGTTTCCTGCTGATCACCGCCGCGCTTTTTACCAGCTGTTCCACCAACCAGGGCCCGGACCTAGACATCGACGCTTTTCAAGCGGCTTCGCCGGTCGGCCACGAGGGGGGAGGGGGGCCGCAATCCTACCGAACCAGCGTGGGTGACACGCTGGACGTGTTTGTCCTGGAGGACAGTTCATTCAATGGAAAGTATGTCATTCGGCCAAGCGGTGACATCATCATTCCAAAGCTGGGAAGAATCGGGGTTGTCTCCATGTCCCTGGCAGAAGTGGAGACTGCGATCAGGAAGCCGCTTGAGTCGACGCAGTTGAAAAAAGCCACGGTGATCGCGGACCCTGTCCTGAGGGGGGCTGAAACAGGGGAGACGGTGCTGGCAGGGCTGACGGTTTATCTGTCCGGCAATGTCGCCAAATCTGGTCGCAAGTTCGTTCCATACGTGGCCGGCAGCCAGGTTACTGCCTTCCAGGCGGTGATGGACGGGGGTGGGTTTACCAATTTCGCCAACAAGAAAAAGTCCTTCATCCTTCGCAAGGACCAGTTTGGTGGAACCCAGAGAATCCCGGTTGATTTTGCCAGGATCGAGTCCGGTGCGCTTCCTGACATCCCGCTGCGCGACGGAGACATGCTGGTGGTTCCTCAAAAAATGTTTGGTTTCTGAGGATCATGACGGGAACGGTTGTCATGCTCGTGAGAGCGGATGAATGCAGTGCACCCTGAACTTTATGGCAAGCTCAACCAAAACAATCACCTTCCAGGACACTCTGCAGGTCGCCATCCGGTATGTTAAGTACTGGAAGACGGCGCTGCTTCTGGTGGCTTTTGGCATCTCAGCGGCCAATCTTTATCTGGCCTATGGCAAGCCCGGCTTCTATTCAAGGTCTCTGGTGTCATTTACCGACCTCTACTCTCCCATCAGGTCGGAAGCCAGCGAGGTGACTGGCAGCGGACGTTGGGCCCAGCTCAGGATGGTTCTTCAGTCATCGCTGAACTCAAGATGGCTGGTGGAGCAGACGGCGAGTCGGCTTGGTCTTGTTTCGGAGCCCGGGCAGTATGAGTACATCCGTGAAAAGTTTGTCTCCAAGGTCAGTGTCTCCCCGCTGCCTGGAAACCTGATGCAGATTGAAATCTACGGCTACCAGCCGTGGATTGTTCGTGAATGGCCCGAGGCGATGCTTGCCGCCTACCAGGAATACACCATCAGCCAGCGCTCACGTCACCGTGATGCAGCCCTTGAATCCTATGGGAAGGAGATGGAGCAGCTGAAAAACAAGATCTATTCCGACCGCGACAACGTGGCCAAGTTTGAGGAGGACAACAAGATCATCGAGCAGTACATCAGCAACAATTCACTGGAGCAGGTGCCCAGTGAGCTGCTTTCACTCAAGAGCAGGATGGAGTCCATGGACCAGGTTCTCCGCATGACTGGCGAGAAGGGGATGTCTGCGGTGGAGAAACTGTCGGTGATCAAGAAGTTCCGGGGCAAGCCTGTGCCGGTCGGCACCATCATGCGCCGCTCGCTTCCGAACAACATCGTTCAGGCAATCAATCCGGGCCAGCCCGACCTGTCAGTCAGCCTGACCTCCGATGTTTCAGGAGTGAGCAGCCCGGCCCCCCAGGCCGCAAACGGGCAGCCTCCGGGCGCGCAGATTGTCGTTGTGCCATCCATGGTGGAGGAGCTGGAGCCCTGGGAAAAAACCGAGCGTGAGCTGCGGGGGGTCCGGCAGGAATATGAACATCTTTCCAACACGCTGCTGCCTGGTCATGAGCAGATGCGTCTCCTGGCCGACAAGATCAATCAGCTTGAGCTGGCCCTTCAGGCGGAGCTGACCACGGCTCTGGCTTCCTTCAACCTGGAGAGGGAGCATCTGAACGAGCGTTTTGCGGAGCTTCAGGCCAAAATGCCCGACTATCGCAAGGTTCTGAATGATTTTGACAGGTTCAAACAGGACTACAGCCTGATGACCAGCGGCCGTGTCATGTGGGAGAGTGCCTATGCCCGGCTGAAGCAGAAGGTCAGCGAGATGGAGTATACTGGCACGGAGCTCATTTCGAACCTGGATTTCCAGGGCTTTACCATGATGCGTGACCAGGAGCCTGTGTCACCCAATAAAAAGACCCTGTTTGTCTATGGAGTTCTGATGGGGCTCGGGCTTGCCGGAGGCGCATGCTTTGGCCTCGAAAAGTTCCGTTCAACCACCTCGATGGTTTCGGACACTGAGGCGGTCACCGGGCTGCATGCACTCGGAGTGCTGCCCTTGTCCAGCTCCACGGATGATTTTCGCAGGGTGTTTGCGGCTGAACCCACCACGGCCAGCACAGGCTATGACATGCGTGAGTCTTTCCGCATTGTGCGGTGCAGCCTGCCCCTGCATGTCAGCAGGGATAATAAATGCCAGGTCATTCTGGTGACCAGCGCCCGGCCTGGCGAAGGCAAGACCGTTGCCAGCAGCATCCTGTCCAGGTCTTTTGCGGAGGCCGGGCAGAAGACCCTGCTGATCGACGCCGACCTGAGAAGGGGGCGAGTTGAACAGTTGCTGGGGTCAACGATGGGGAAGGGACTGAGGTCTTATCTTGAGGGGGACGTGGACTCGTTTGACGAAGTGGTCACCCGTGCTCCGGGTGAACGGCTCGACGTGGTGGTTCGTGGTGGCTACAGCTCCGCTTCCGTTGAAGCTCTGGGACATCCCAAGTTTGCCAGGCTGATTGAGGAGCTCAGGGGCAAGTATGAGCGGATTGTCATCGACACGCCGCCGATTCTCGGCCTGGCTGACTCGCTGATGATCGCCCCAAACGTGGATGGAGTCCTGATGGTCATTCGTGCCGACAAGACCACTCAGAGGGACATTTTGACAGGCATTGAACAGATCTCCTCCACCGGGGCGACCATGTATGGGTTCCTCCTCAACGGCGTCGATTTGAGCCGCGTGGAAAACTATTATTACTACTCGTCCTACTATCCCAAGTACTACGATCCAGGCTACGACTATGCGGACGCCTAGCGGGAACAGCTGTCAGGAAACCCCCGGCCCCTTTTGAAAAGTGGATCATGTCGCGATCTGTGTTGCGATACTCCTCTGGCTGGTGAGGCCTCAGGACTGGATGAACGGCCTTGCCGGCGTCGGGTTCATGAAGTACGCCATGCTGTTCGCCGTCATGGGGCTTTGGGCTCGGCAGCGCAATGGGCAGTGGAGGATGTTCTCGTCACCCGCAGACTACGTCGTCACATTTTACCTGGTCTGGATTGTGCTGGCCACCGGTGAGTATCTGGACACCGCCAAGGAAGTGCTTCCGTTTGCTGTTTTCTACTTTGCCACCGCCCTCTCGCAGGATTCAGTCAGACGCCTGAAGCAGTTTCTCAACTGCTGGTTGGTGGGTTTGTGCGTGGTGACCGTGTTTGCCCTTTCCACTCATTTTGGCGCTGAATTCGCAGCCGGGTCATCGGATCTAACCGAGTATTTCGATGGGCGCCTGGCCCTGAACACATGGATCTTCAACAACCCAAACTCCCTTGGTCATGGAGTGGTTGCCCTTATCCCCCTTTCCTATGTGTGGCTTTGGTGGCGGAGACCCCTGATGATGAAGCTGCTGGCCGCCTGTGTCATTTACACGGCTGGATACTGCGTGTTCCTGACCCAGTCCAAGGGCGCGTATCTTTGCGGGGCGGCATCTCTGGGCATTGTTGTGCTTTTCAGGAAGAAGCTGATCGTTCAGGTGTTTCTGATCATCCTGGCCATGACCTCGGGCGTGGCTGCGTTAAAACTGCTGCCGAGAATGGACACGATGAACGCCTCCGAGGACGGCATCGCCGGCAGGCTCATCATCTGGCAGATGGCGCATAACGCGATGGCGAACACCAATACCGGGGAGGGTTGGAAAAAGTTCGAGGCGTGGGTCACCATTCCGAAGCAGGGAGTGGTCAGGAAGGCAACCCACGGCTCCTATGTCAACATCGGGGCGGACCTGGGTTATCCCGGGCTGTTCCTGTTCCTGGCTGTCCTTTATTGCGGCGGACGCACGGTTCTGCAGGCCAGGCCGCCGCCTGAGGAGACCGATGAGGGAAGGCTTCAGCGGGCGCTGCTTTCGCTGCTCGCCTCCTATGGTGCGTCAGCCTGGATGATTGACCGTGCTTACCATACGGACTTCTTTTTCATCGCGGGCGTGATCGCAGCCTTTCACCGGCTGGCCAGCGCCCCCGAACAAAAGGTTGATGGCGGGTCTTTGCCGGCCTCTGATGAGCGTTCCTTCGCAGCGGCACCCTTGCTGCTTTCAGCGCCTTCCCCGGCGATTGGCGGACGAGGAGGCAGCGGAGCACTTGAAGGACTCAGGCTGTCCATGATGCCTGTGACGGAAGGGGGCGGCGGACATGGGGAATTCTCCGGTGCCGGCCTGCATCCGCCGGCTGCCTGGTTGTCATGGAAAAGGATCGGCGTTGTTGACGTCCTGCTCATCTACGGCCTTTTTGAACTCGTGTTATACACCTGGGTGGAGATCATGACCCATTTCATTTCATTCTGACACCATGCCCGCCCTCCCATCCTGCATCCGAAACTTTTCCAGCACAGGCCGCACAGAGGCGCAGCTGGCCAATCATTACCTGGTGGAGAAGTCGCTGGCCGACCAGATTCGTGCCAGCAACCGAGAGGAGCGCATGGCTTTGTTTCCGATCTTGTACGATGAGCTGTTCAAGCGAGTCCCGGACCATCCCAGGCTCACCCGGCGTGTGAGCGAGGAGGAGGGGGCGCGCACGGTGGCTGCGCGAATGTCGATCCTGAAGGATTTTCTGAAGCCTGAAACGGTGTTCATGGAGATCGCCCCGGGAGATTGCCAGCTGGCGGCGAAGGTGGCGCAGCGGGTGAGGAAGGTTTATGCGGCGGACATCTCCGACCAGCGTGCTCCAGGCATGGCGGTGCCCTCCAACTTTGAAATGGTCGTTTTCGACGGCCTGAATCTCGATGTTCAGCCCGCCTCGGTGGACGTGGCCTTCAGCTATCAGTTTCTGGAGCACCTGCATCCCGATGATGTGGCTCCTCATTTTGAACTTGTGGCGCGGGCCCTGAAGCCTGGGGGCGTTTACGTGCTCGACACGCCGCATTCTTTTTCAGGGCCTCATGACATCTCACGTTATTTCTCCAATGTGGCGGAAGGTTTCCACATGCACGAGTGGACTTATCGTGAAATCGACCAACTGGGCAGGCGTCATGGTTTTGACAGGACGAGCGTCTTTCGTTTTGGGCGCTGCTGGGACACACCTCTGGCATTGATGGCGACCCTGACGGCGGAGTCGGTTTTGGGAATGCTTCCCGTCGCCTTGCGCTGGAAGCTCAGCCAGCGTCTGTTCCTGGGCGTGACCGCCTGTCTGAGGCGGGCGGCGTCTTGAGTTTAGGCCGGGAAGGCGCGTCGTCCGGCACAGGCTTCCAGACAGACGGAGTATTCCTCCGCCATGCCTGTCCATGAGAAGTGCCGGGAAACTCGTTCCCTGCCTGCTCTGCCAACGACGGGGCCCATCTTGGATAGCTCGGGAAGCGTCTCGGCGAGCGCCTGCTTCAGCGCCTCCAAACCTGCCAGGTCACGCACCCATCCGCCTTCATGATCACGAATCATTTCCCGGGCGCCGCAATTGTCATGGCTTAGCACAGGCACAGCGCTGCTCATGGCCTCGAGGGTGGTGTTGGAGAGGCCTTCGTTGAGAGAGGGTACAACGAGGAGGTCCATGACCTGATACCAAGGACCGGGATCGCTTTGATAGCCTGCCCAGTGAATGCGTGAAGCCAGGGGGCTTTCCCGTGCCATCTGCAGCACGCGTTCCTTTTCCGGGCCGCCGTCACCCAGCATGAGAAGTCTCGTTTGGGGGTGGTCCGAGGCCAGTGACTCAAAGGCCTGGATGAGGTCGGCATGCCTTTTGTAGGCGCCAAAGCGGGCCACGATGCCGATCCACCGGAGGTCTTCCTGGGTGTCCAGTCCAAGCCTCACCTTGACCGCCATGCGTTCTTCGATGGAAGCTGCGGGTCTGAAGTGGTCCGTGTTGACGCCATTGAGGATGGCGACTAGCCGGGAATGCTGAAGCCCGGCTCGGATCAGCTCCTCCCGCTGTCCTGCGGAGACGGTGTGCACCGCCTTGGCGCAGCGGTAAAGAAGGCGACGCTGCCACAGGCGTTTGCGGCTGAATTCCGCCGGGGTCAGCTGAGCGTGTTCACCGTGGAAAATGGGGGTGACGCCTCCCCATGAGGCCAGGGCGGCATAGATCAGCGGGCTGAGGTTGTGCGTGTGAACCACGTCAAAGCCTTTCTGAAGAATGCCACGAAGGCCCTGCACGGCGCTCCACTGGAAGCCTTCCGCCTTTCGAAGCGTGTGCACGGGCACGCCAGGCTTCAACTTGCCGGCATTGACGCCTGCATGCCTCAGGCAGCAGACTTCAAAATGAAAGCGCTCCGGGTCAAGGCGGTTGATCAGGTGCACGAGCTGGTGCTCCATGCCTCCGGCTTCCAGAGTGTCGACAACTTCCAGGACACGGACAAGTTTGGCGGGGGCAGGCACGGGGAGTGGGCTTCAGATTTTGCCGCCTTCGGCAATAGGCTTTGAGGGAAGCCTTTTTAGCAGGGGCTTTTCAAGGATGAAGTGACTGAGAATGCCAGCTGACACGGCCAGTGTCGCGCAGGCAAGAAGCACGGTGTCCGTGTTTGTGGTTTCAAGCAGATGCCAGCGGGAGCAAAGGTCCAGCATGATCACCAGAGCGGGGCCGTGAACCAGGTAGATTGAGTAAGAGGACCCGGCCAGGAGTGAAAGCCAACGTGGTGGACGTCTTCCGGCCAGACTGCCCCGGCATTCCTCCAGGGCGGTTCCGGCGATGAGGCCGCAGAATGCAGCGGCCCACCAGCAGCGGGTTATCAGGCGGGGCAGGGAGGACAGGGTTTGATGCTCCCACATTCCGGCCAGGATCAGGCAGCCGCTGACGAGCAGAAGGGCACGGCCTCTCTGCAATCCCCGCCCTTGGCGGATGTAGAGGCAGGTGAGCACTCCCGCGAAGATCTGCAGATGGTAGGGGCTGAAGACGAAGCGCCAGGGAAGCCATTCAGCGTGCCCTGGAAAAATGCCGTGAAAAGCCACTACCCCCAGGCTCCATGCCACCGCTGTGCGAATGAGCATGCGCTTGGAGCCAAGGATGCCCGTGGTCGCGAAGATGATGTAGAAGAGAGCCTCGTAAGGCATCGTCCAGGCGGCAAGCAGGACCGGATACTGACCTGTTGGAATCAGCAGGTAGGAGGAGACAAGAGTGGATGCATCCAGGGCCTGCTCCTTCCAGCGCCAGCCGCCAAGCATGAGGATGATCACGACTTTGATGCTCGTGAGAATGAACAGCAGTGGATAGAGGCGAAAGAAGCGTCCTCGCAGAAAGGCTCCTGCCACGACTTGGGAGCCGAGGCTTTTCCCATGAACCCAGGTGATGATGAAGCCGCTCAGCACAAAGAAGAAGTCAGGCCGCAGCTGACCCAGGCTGAACATGCCTCCGGCGAAATCCACTCCATGCTGCTGGGCGATGGCTCCCACATGGTGAAGTACAACGGCCAGCGAGGCGAGCGCTCTTCCGGCGTCCAGCCAGTGCAGATGCGGAAGTTTGTCCGGCACGGAGAGATGGATCAGCAGGCGGCGTGGTCCAGCCTGACAGCGGTTTGCTTCAGCCGGGACAACATTTGGTCGCAGGCCGTCAGCAGCTCGGCGGGTATGGCGTCGGGCAGTTCTTTCCGCCGTTCGCGCCGCTCTGGAAACTGGGCGTAGCGTGGGTCGAGGTCGAGTCCGACATAGCCGCCCAGGAAACGGAGAGCTTCCCTGGAGTGATTGACGAGGTCGGCATAGTGAATCGACACCAGAGGCAGTCCTGGGTTTTGGGCGAGCTGGCTGAAAAGAAGCTGGTTCCTGACCAGCCAGAAAAGGGCAAATCCCGCCGTGGGGGTGGAGACAAGGTGCCGGTGCTTGAGTATGAGCTCGCGTGCCTCAGCATCGAGGCCTTCCGCCTTCCAGGACTGCTCGTTGAGCTCGAGCATGTCCTTCAGGTAGGGCATGGGTTCGTAACGGCCCCGATAATAGGTCAGGTGGGAGAGAATGACCTCATGATAATGCCGGAAGATCCAGATGCCCTTTGAGCCAGGAAAACGCTGAAGAAGCCCGGCTGCGCGCTGGCTGTCATGCAGAGGCTTGATGAGAAGGACTTCGCTCCGGCACCGGGAGGCGATCTTTTCGACCTCCTCGTCCGGCAGCAGGCGAAGATAACGCGGATCGGCCTCGGCTCCCTGCCAGAAATAAGGCGGGTCGCCTTCGCCCTGGTCGTCGACACGCGGGTCGAATCCGATGAAGCTGCGCAGCATCGTGGTGCCTGAGCGCTGGCAGCCAAAGACGAAGACAATGCGCGCCCTTTCGCTCGGGTTCAGGGCCTGATGAATCCAGGTGCGCAGCTTGTTGACCTTGTAGGAGGAGAGGACCCGCCAGCTGATGGCGGCGAGCAGGGATTCGTCAGGCATGGGTTATTTTAAGGGAAGTGAGGCTGGCGTGAAGGGCGTGCAAGGCTATGACTGCGACCGTCAATGGAAGCAAATCCTTCACCCTGCGCTGAACTGAAGAAAGCCGAAGTCGAGGTCTCTCTGGTCTTCAGGCATTTTCATCCCATCCTGGCCGGGGCTGCCGAGCGTTTCCGCCGCTACAGCGTGCCGCTGGCCGGGCATGGTGTTGGTTATGAGGTGTTCACCCTTCGGGAGGACATGGCGCATCCGGAGCTGGAGAACATGCATGACACCCTGCGTGTGAGGAGAATCTGTGCTGAAGGAAAGCCCTGGCAGCGGGATGCCGTGCTGTTTGAGGCTGCCTCGAGACATCTTGCCGCACTTCCTCCCAAGGGGCACGTCCTGCAAACGTCCCTTGCGCATGACCTTTCCCGACCGTGGCTTCGGCGCATTCGGAATCATGGCACCGGCTGCCTTTATGTCGGCACGATGGTAGGACGTGAAGACACCAGTCTGCCCTCCTGGCGACGGCTGGTTCAAAAGTGCAAGGCCTGGATGAACTACCGGCCTTTTCATCGGGTGGTGGCCAGCACCACGGTCATGGCTCGTTGGTTTCAAAGCCAGGGAGTTGCGGCTGGAAGAATCCAGGTCATTCCCAACGGGGTGGATTTGAAACGCTTCAGACCGGTGCTGGATGTGTCTGAAAAGCTGCATTTGCGCCGCCGTCTGGGCCTGGACAGCACAGCGCCCGTGGTTCTCTTCGCTGGCAGCATTGTCCCAAGAAAGGGCATCGATCTGCTTCTTCAGGCCTGGCCGTCGGTCCTGGCGCGCAGGCCTGACGCCAGGCTGGTGCTTGTCGGAGGATTTGACCGGCCGACCTTCATGACCAGGGAACGCATGCAGGAGTTGTCCAGGTTTCAGGAGGAGATGCGGGCGCTTGCCGCCCGTGAGGAATGCCAGGGCTCCGTCAAGTTTGCTGGAGAAAGCCCCTGCGTGGACGACTGGATGCGGGCCTCCGATGTGTTTGTGTTTCCCACCGAGCAGGAAGGCATGGGCAATGTCGTGCTTGAGGCGATGGCGAGCGCCGTTCCCTGCGTGATCACGGAGTTTCACGGGCTGCCGGAAAAGGAGTTCGGAAAGGCGGGGAAGGAGTTCATCCTGGTGCCCAGGACTCTGGAAAGCCTGGCGAACGGTCTTGCCGACGTACTTCTGGCGCCAGGCCTGTCCTGCGCCATGGGGCGGCTTGGGTACGAGTGGGTGAACCGTGAGATGAGCTTTGACCTGACCATCGACCGGTACTCCAGCCTCTATCATGACCTTGCCGGAGCGGCCTGAATCATCATGGATTTCAGCCGCATCATTTCCTCGATGTGTGTCGTCTGGTAGTTTCTGAATGACTGATCAACAGCCTTCAAGTGCGTGTCCAGGGTGTCAGGCTTTAGCCTGTGCCCGAACGCCCCGGGAGGCGCTGCGGGGCTGCCGGAGTCCTCTCCACGGCCAAGGATGATGTCGAGAACCTGATTGCCGAGGATCTTGTTAAAGTGACTCGCCTCATAGTAGTAGCGGGCCAGTCCGGCTGCGGGAACGGGGTCGGTGACCTGCTCTGTGCAGACTCCAAAGTCGAGCAGGGGGAAGACGGTGTTTTTCCCAGCCTCCTCGGTCACAAGTCCGACGAGGGTGTGTTTCCAGTCCTGGTACAACTGCCAGCGACCCTGGAGGTCAAGAATGGCCAGGTAACGCACATGCATGGGTGGCAGGGCAAGGCGAAGGTCAATCTTCCTGGAGCGTGCAAGCCGAAGGATGGCTTTCAGGTGTTCCAGTTCGGTGTTGCCGATCCGGGCGCCCGTTTCGACGGGGCTGCCGAGCACCTTGGCCTCATAGGCGGAGAAAGCCTTGACGGCGCCACCTTTGGAGAGGACACGCCTGTCTTCGGAGGCTGCATCCCTTGAGCCATCCGGAAGGTAGCGTTTTTCACCCTCCCCTCCCCGCAGGGTGGACAGGCTGCCGTTCAGGGCGGTCCAGGTCAGAAGGCCGGACGGAAGGTCACACCACACACCGGCCGCTCCCGGGCCTCCGCCAGGTCGTGCGGCCAGTCGTTCTTCAAGAAAATCCGGGGCCACCACTCCGCCGGCCAGGAAGGCGGTGAAGTCGAGAAGCAGCACGGCCTGCCGGACGTCGGCAAGAGCGCAGGCATGCTCGAAGTACCTTCTGATCTCGTAGATGCTCGCGTTGGAAAGGCCGAGGTTGTAGACCGGGTGCGCCATCCATCCAGGGTGTGACGGGTCGAGGCCTGTTTCCGCGCGCGAGCTTCCCAGGATGAGGGCCCTGGGTTTCAGGTGCCTGGTCTGGGCCGCTTTCACCATGCGCAGATGAGTGAAGGTTTCCGGCTTGTCCCCGGTGTGCAGCCAGTCGGTTGCGAACAGTCCATAAGGGTTGACCGCCCGGTTGACGAGCGCGGTCATGGTGCAGAAGGCAAGCACCACGCAGGCAAGGTGGCGCAGGTGCCGACCATGGTCTGACGGTTCCATGTCAGAATTGGAAGTAGAGGAACTCGCTCAACCTGCCCAGGTGCAGCAGGGCGATGGCGAGCATGACCCCGGAGAGGACCGCCCACCCGAGCGACGGGCGCCAGGTCCACCTGGACGGGCTGGAGGGGAGGGACGGCTGGTTGGAAGGCGTGAGGCTGCCTGCCGCGATCTGGAGGGCGTTGGGCAGCAGCAGCACGGCGCCGAGCAGCAGGGCGATTTCGAAAAGCTGCGAGTAGGACTGGAACACCATCCAGTCGCTTCTTCCGGTCACTCCCAGGGACTTCAGCCAGGAAAGTCTGGCGAGCCAGGTGGCCGGGATCTCAATTCCGGCCGAACCAAACATGCTTCCAAGCAGCGATGCCGCGCTGCGCAGGTCCGGGGCGCGGAAGAAGGTCCAGCCGATGATGACGGAGAGGAAGGTGAGCGACCAGGAAAACACGACGCCAGGCAGCCCGCTGACCCGCCTGGCGAGGCTCGTTTTCGCCCAGGCATGGTTGACGAGGAGAGCGAGCCCGTGCCAGAGCCCCCAGAAGCCGAAGGACCAGCCGGCGCCGTGCCAGAATCCTCCGATCACCATGACGAGCAGGAGGTTGACGTTGCGTCTGAACTCGCCCTTGCGATTGCCGCCGAGGGGGATGTAGAGGTAGTCGCGCAGGAAGAGGGAAAGCGTGATGTGCCAGCGGCGCCAAAAGTCCACGATGCTGAGCGCCTTGTAGGGTGAGTAAAAGTTTCCGGGAAGGCTGACGCCAAAGATGCGCGCCAGGCCGAGGGCCATGTCCGAGTAGGCGGAGAAGTCGAAGTAGAGCTGCAGGGTGTAGGCCAGCACGGCCACCCAGGCGTCGAGCATGGGCACCTGGGGCACCTCGTGGACATGGTCAAAGACCGGGCTGACCCATTGTGCGACGTGATCAGCCACCACCATCTTCTTGAACAGGCCGATGCTCAGCAGGGTGAATCCGATGGAAAGGTCCTCCCAGCGGAAGGCTCTGGAGCGCCCGTCCCTGAGCTGGGGAAGCATCTCCATGGGGCGCACGATCGGGCCGGCGATGAGCTGCGGGAAAAAGGTCACATAGAGCATATAGTGCCTGAAGGTGGTTCCCTGGGCCC
>CAZXPU010000029.1:0-47211 GCA_964642905.1 uncultured Prosthecobacter sp. | reverse complement strand
CTTGGTCATGGGTCCCTGCTCATTGGGCATTCCCTCTCCGCCCGCGCATAACCCGCACTGAGAATGACCAAGGCTCGGGCATGCCAAGGACCAAGGAAGTTCCAACCACCACAGACCAAGGCAAAAGGCATAGCACAACACCGCATGATGCCCGCCTTGGATCATTCAGCCCTTGGGACCTTCCTTGGTCATGGGTCCCTGCTCATTGGGCATTCCCTCTCCGCCCGCGCATGACAACGGCCCCTGGGTCACAAATCCGACGCGCTTCCCTGTCATGATAACTCCGCCCGCCATGGCCTTCCGAGAATGGACCGGCCCGCTCACCGCTGACCTGGTGCGGGAGCCCGCGAAGTTCGGGCTCGGTCAGGTGCCTGCAAGGCTGCTGCCAGATGCAGCCACGCGCGCCGTCTGCGGCTTCTGCTCCACAGGCTGCGGACTGAAGATCCATCTCAAGGACGGCGAGGCGGTCAATCTCACGCCCGACCCCGATTATCCCGTCAACCTGGGCGCCGCCTGCCCGAAGGGCTGGGAGGCCCTCGGCGTGCTGGATGCCCCCGACCGGGCCAGGATGCCGCTGCTGCATGGCCGTGAAGTGGACTGGGACACGGCACTGCGATTCTTCTGCGATCAGATGAAATCGATCCTGGAACGGCATGGCCCGGAGTCGGCGGCCTTTCTGAGCACGGGTCAGATCATGCTTGAGGAGATGGCCTTTCTGGGCGCCCTGGCCAAGTTCGGCATGGGCATGATCCATGGCGACGGCAACACGCGCCAGTGCATGGCCACCGCCGTCACCGCCTACAAGGAGAGCCTTGGCTTCGACGCACCGCCCTTCACCTATGCCGACTTTGAGGAAAGCGACGTCCTGGTCTTCATCGGTGCGAATCCCTGCATCGCCCACCCCATCATGTGGCAGCGCGTGCTGCGCAATCCGCGCAGGCCCGAGATCATCGTCGTGGATCCACGCACGACGGAGACCGCCATGGCGGCGACCCGTCACCATGCCATCCGGCCGAAGAGCGACCTGACGCTTCTCTACGGGCTTGCCCATCTGATCATCCGCGAAAACCGCACGGACGCAGGCTTCATCGAGGCCAGCACGCAGGGCTTTGAGGCATTTGCAAAGTTTGTTGCCGCCTTCACGCCGGACCGCGTCTGCGCCGAGACCGGGCTGTCAGCGGAGCAGCTCCACGGCTTTGCTCAGTCCATCTCATGCGGGAGCGGACGGCTGAGGCCGCGCGTCTCCTTCTGGTGGACGATGGGCGTCAACCAGGGTCACCAGGCCACGCGCACCGCCCAGGCGATCATCAACCTGGCCCTCATGACCGGCAACATCGGCAGGCCAGGAACCGGTGCGAACTCCATCACCGGCCAGTGCAACGCGATGGGCTCACGCCTCTTCTCCAACACCACCAACCTGCTGGGCGGCCACGACTTCCGAAATCCACGTCACCGGGAAAAGGTCGCCAGGGCCGCAGGCATCCCCGTGGAACGCATCCCGGACAGGCCGAGCCTCGCCTACGACCAGATCCTGAAGGCGGCGGATGACGGCACGGTGAAGGCGCTGTGGTTCGTCGCCACCAACCCGAGCCACTCGTGGATCGACCAGAACCAGTTCAACCGCATCCTCGACAAGCTGGACCTCATCGTTGTTCAGGACATGTACTGCAGCACGGAGACCGCCCGGCGAGCCCACCTCGTGCTTCCGGCGGCGGGCTGGGGCGAGAAAGAGGGCTGCTTCATCAACTCGGAGCGCAGGATCGGCCATTCACCCAGGGTGCGCCGGGCGCCCGGCCAGGCGCTGTCCGATTTTCACATCTTCCGGCTCATCGCCCACTGCTGGGGCTGCGGGGACCTGTTCAGAACCTGGCAGACGCCCGAGTCCGTCTTCCGCACCCTGCAGCGCTGCACGGAAGACCAGCCCTGCGACATCACCGGCATCGATGGTTATGCCATGATCCGCAGAAGCGGCGGCATCCAATGGCCGCTCAACCGCGAACAGGCCGACAGTTTGAAAGGCGCGCCCGGATTCCGTGAACGACGGCTGTTTGAGGACGGCAGGTTCTTCACGCCCGATGCACGCGCCAGGTTCTGCTTCGAGGAGCCCGCACCGGTGCCCGAACCCAAAAGCCCGGAATTTCCACTCATCCTGATGACGGGACGCGGCACCAGCGCCCAGTGGCACACGGAGACCCGCACAGGCAAGTCGGCGATCCTTTCCAAAATGACGCCCGGCGAGCTGGTCCTGGACTTGAACGAGCAGGATGCCGTCACCCTCGGTGTGCAGGACGGCGACCTGGTAAACGTCGTTTCAAAACGGGCAGGCCTGACGGCCAGGGCCAGGCTGACCCCGTGTGTGAAGCCCGGCGAGGCCTACCTGCCGATGCATGACAGCCGCGTGAACCAGCTCACCCATGCCTCCTTTGATCCGCACAGCCGCCAGCCCAGCTACAAGCATTCGGCGGTCAGGGTGGAAAAGGCCTGAAACCTCCCCGGCATGACGAGGTGGAGCGCTGCACGCAGATGCCTCGTTCGTTCACCCAGGCCTCATGCGGCAGCCTGCTTTTGGGCCGCCCATTGGCGGGTTCGGTGATGACGATATTTAAAGAGCAGGGACAGGTAGGGCATCACGAGGATCGCCGAAATCAGCCGGAGCCACCAGGAACGGCCCAGAAGAAAGGTCACCGTGTCATGCAGGATGCAGGCGTCCTGACCGTCCTCTTCAAAACGGTGTTCATGAACAAAGACCGCAAACGGCCCCCTCACCATTTCATCCACCAGCACCCGCGGCCTTTGCACGACCTTCCAACGGCAGGTCAGATGAAGGGGCAGAGCAGTTCAATCAGCCGCCCCTCCTCAGCCGGCCCATCCGTCTTGAGGGAGACCAGCTTCAGGGTGGGAGGCATCACCTTGGGCAGGTTGTGCGGGTCGGCATGAAATTCGAACAGCTCCCCGGCGCTCGCAGGAACCCGTGTGCTGGCATGAAAGCGAAAAGTTCCGTCCATGATTCCCGGGCATGCGGGGCTCATCGCTGATTGGCGGGCGCTTTGGCATCCCTGGCGGCAGCGTTGGATGACAGGCCTGCGGAGCTCTTCACGACAGGCACCAGCACCTCGTTGCGCCTCAGGGAACCCGGCATCCAGGGCGGGTCATAGTAGGCCATGAAAGGAGCGCCCGCCTCCTGAATGCCCCGGTCTTTCAGCATGGATCTCAGCCTGCCGAGCGCCTCCTGCTCCGACTTCGCGGAACGCCTGCCGCTGAAACGCAGCACCGCCACGGTCGTGGCCTGAAACCTCTCCAGCTTCACCTTGTCAGACGCTGGCGCGGGAGCGCGTGCGGCGGCCTCGGACGGAAGCACAAACGCCATGCGCCCCTCCTTCATGATCACCGGCGTCGTCATGGCAACCTTCTGTTTTTCAAGGTTACCGCCGCTGATGTAGCCAAAGAGCCTCATGAAACTGGCATCATCACCGTTCATCTCCGTGGAGACGACTGGCAGGTCGGGATACTCACGTAGCTCAAAGCCCCCCTCCTTGAGAACGGCTTTGAACGGAGCGCTTTCATAACCGGCGCGGGTGAAGGCACAGGCGGCGAGGACTGCGAAACACAGAAACGCTGCGGGAAGGATGACGGCAAGGGATCCAGGCTTCATTTGTTAGGCACAACGATCCCGGACATGAGAAGGGTGCATCAATCCCCTGAGCTGCGGCAAATGGCTCTTGATCAGGCAGCCCCGGATCACCATCTCATGCCTTTCCATTGCAGACGCACTGTGTCACCCTGCCCGGATGAAAATGCTCCACGTTCTTGCGCAGTTGAATGCACTGACAAGCCTGCTGGCCTCTGTGGCATTGTCCGCCATGACCCTGGCGCCCACCCCGGATGCCTACAGAGCCGTGGCTGCATTGACGTATGTCCTGATCGGTTTTCTGTTTGTGTGGCTCGGTTTTGCCCTGTGGCTGAAACGCCCGGGCCGTGACGCTTCAAGGCTGGGCAGGTCACCCCGGCTGCGTCGATTCTGCGCGGCCGTCAGCGTGCTTTACCTGCTTGCGACACTGATGCTTCTGGTCGGCTGAGGCTGGAACCGGCGTTCGCCCCCAAAATGGGTTGCTGAAACCCGCTTCGGCACGCGGTCAAACCCCGACCAGCGCCTGCGCCCGCAATTCATCCATCGCCTCCAGGATCAGGTGGCGGTCCATCTCGTGAACTTCAAGCTTCTGGCCAATACGGGGCACCAGGGTCACGGTGAGCTCGCCGCCCAGGTGTTCCCGGAATTCCTCCAGACCTTCCAGAATGACCGGCTCACCGCTGCGGCCTTCGGCCAGCAACCCTGGATGAAAGATGTCAAAGCCGATGCGCCGGATCAGGGCGATGACCCGCCGAGCCGTGGCCTCGTCGAGGATGCCTTTCCGGACGGAATAGACCAGGTCCACTGCCATGCCGATGGCCACGGCCTCGCCATGCGTCACCTCGAAATGGGTGATCTGCTCCAGCTTGTGCGCGGCCCAGTGGCCGAAATCCAGAGGCCGGGCGCTGCCCAGTTCAAACGGATCGCCGCCCGTGGCAATGTGCTCGACGTGCAGTTCGGCGCTGCGCTGCACCACCCGCTCCAGGGCGGGCTGCTCCAGACGGGCCAGGTGGTCCGCCATGGCCTCGATCTCCTCAAAAAAAGCACGGTCACGAATGAGGGAAACCTTGATCGCCTCGATGATGCCGTTGCGGCGTCCGCGCTCCGGCAGGCTTTCCAGAAAGGCGAAATCGTTCACGACGGCATAGGGCACGGCAAAGCTGCCCACCCAGTTTTTCTTGCCGAAGTAGTTCACCCCGTTCTTCACGCCCACGCCGCCGTCGCCCTGGCTGAGGGTCGTGGTCGGGAAGCGCACATGGCGGATGCCGCGATGCGCGGTGGACGCCGCAAAGCAGACCAGGTCAAGAACCGCTCCACCGCCGATGACAAACACATAGCTGTGGCGGTCCAGCATGGCGTCATTGATCGACTCCCAGCATTTCTGCACCAGGCCGAAGTCGTTTTTGCAGGGCTCGCCGCCCGGCAGGACCACCAGGTCAGCCGCCAGGTCGATCACCTCCGCATGAGCCCTGGCATAACCCCGGACAGCATCCGCAAGCCCCGGGTTGGCGGCCATGACATGCTCATCGGCGAAGACCAGCACCCTGGGCACCTTGGTCGGGCGGTCCAGCATCAACAGGTCGCGAATCGTCATGTTCGCAGGGGCAAACACCTCGCGGGTAAATAAAATGCGGTGCGAGTGTTCGAGCCTGATCTTCTTCTCCAGCATGGGGGGTCGGTGTCATCCCTCTACTCCCGTCAGGACCGGAGGGAAAGTTCAAACGCGGCCAGCGGGCCTTTTCTAGCGCCCCGCCCCCTCCTCCGACCACGCCTTTCCTGCGCCGGGGTATGGATTTTCCTGACAAAGCCTCTGGTTAGGCAAGAACATCCCCGGCTGGGCGTAAATGGCGGGAGTTTATTCCAGGATTGCGTTTTGGGCTCAAAACGGATTTCCTGACACCCTCCACCCCATCCTCCCATGTTCCGCATCCCTGGCGCCCTCGGCAAAGATCTCTGCGACAAAGACCTCGGCATGACCCGGCGCGACATCCTGCGCGTCGGCGGGGCCTCCATGATGGGCCTCACCCTCAACGGGCTTTTCCGCGCCCAGGCCGCCTCCGCCAACTCCGCCTCCGCCGGCCGTGCGGGCTGGGGCAAGGCCAAGCACGTCCTGATGATCTACCTCCAGGGCGGCCCCAGCCATCTCGACCTCTGGGATCCGAAGGAAAACGTGCCGGACAAGGTGCGCTCCGCCTTCAAGACCATCCCCACCAAGGTGCCGGGCCATCATTTCACCGAGATCCTGCCCCAGCTGGCGAAGGTGAACGACAAGTTCACCATGATCAACTCGATGAGCTACACGCCTAACGGGTTGTTCAACCACACCGCCGCCATCTACCAGATCATGACCGGCTACACGACCGACAAGGTCAGCCCGTCCGGCCAGCTCGAGCCCCCCAACGCCAAGGACTTCCCCAACTTCGGCAGCAACATCATCCGCCTGAAGCCGATGGAGGAGCCCATGCTGCCCTTCGTCATGCTGCCGCGCCCGCTTCAGGAGTCCAATGTTGTCGGCAAGGGCGGCACCGCCGGCTTCCTTGGCAAGGCCTACGACCCCTACACCCTCTATCCGGACGGCGACGACCTGGACATGGGCAAGATGGACCGCATCAAGATCGAGGATCTCCAGCTCCGCCCGGACCTGTTCAGCGTCCGCCTTCAGCGCCGCGCCAGGCTGCGCGACGCCATCAACGACCAGATGCCCACCATCGAGGCCGCCGTGAAGGACATGAGCCTCGACAGCTACTACAACCAGGCCCTCAACCTCATCGCCAGCGGCCGAGCCCGCGACGCCTTCGCCCTCGACCGCGAGCCTAACAAGCTCCGTGACCGCTACGGCCGCAACACCTTCGGACAAAGCTGCCTGCTCGCCCGCCGCCTGCTCGAGGCCGGCACCCGCGTCGTCGAGCTCATCTGGCCCAAGGTCGCCAACTCCGACAACCACAGCTGGGACCATCATGTCGGCCTCACCCAGCGCATGAAGAACCAGAGCGGCCCCATGCTCGACCAGGGACTCAGCGCCCTTTTTGAAGACCTCGACGCCTCCGGACTCCTGGATGAAACCCTCGTCGTCGCCCTCGGCGAGTTCGGCCGCAGCCCCGAGAAGGGCGTGTCCACCTCCGGCAACGGCAACAGCGCCGACGGCCGTGACCACTGGCCCTACTGCTACACCGCCGTCATCGGCGGCGCCGGCATCAAGCGCGGCTACATCCACGGCAAATCCGACAAGACCGGCTCCGCCCCGGCCGAGGATCCCGTGCATCCGATGGAGCTGCTCGCCACGATCTACCACAGCGTCGGAATCGACCCCGAGACCATCGTTTACAACCACCTCAACCAGCCGCGCGAGCTGGTGAAGGCAAAGCCGGTGACCAAGCTTTTTGCCTGATCCTTTGCGACAGGCTTCAAGAATCAGGGCAGGCCTGCAAAGCCTGCCCTTTTTCATGCCCGGGTGCAGCAGGGACAGGGCTGGACCCAGTGGCCCGGAGCAACCTCCTTCAGGCTCAGATCCGCATGAATGCTCTGCTCCCAGTTCGGGTGCCTCATGCGGTGGCCGAAGGCGCAGCCAGGCGGCGGATTGATCGGCGAAGGCACATCCCCTTGCAGCAATTTTCGTTCGCGGCGGCCCTTCGGGTCCGGCACAGGGATCGCGTCCAGCAGCGCCCTGGTGTAGGCATGGCGAGCGTTCCGGTAAAGCTCCTCCGCCGGGGCCATCTCGACGACCTTGCCAAGGTACATCACCGCCACGCGGTCGCTCATGTGCTTCACCACGCCAAGGCCATGGGCGATGAACAGGTAGCTCAGGCCCATGTCACGCTGAAGGTCGAGCAGCAGGTTCAGCACCTGGCTCTGCACGGAGACGTCCAGCGCCGAAACCGGCTCGTCACAGACGATGAGCTTCGGCTTGAGCGCGATCGCCCGCGCGATGCCGATGCGCTGGCGCTGGCCGCCGCTGAACTCGAAGGGGAAACGGTCCGCCGCGCTGGAGGGCAGGCCGACCTTGTCGAGCAGGTCGAGCACCCAGGCCCGCCGCTCCTCCTTGCCACCCATCTTCTGGATGATGAACGGCTCCTCCAGGATGTCGCGGACGGTGTGACGGGGATTCAGCGACTCCGCCGGATCCTGGAAGATCATCTGCATGTGGCGGCGCAGGGGCCGCATCTCACGAAGGCCGGCATGGGTGATGTCATGCCCCATGAAGTCGATCCGTCCACCCGTCGGCTTCAGCAGGCGCACGATGGCCTTGCCGAGCGTGGTCTTGCCGCAGCCCGACTCGCCGACGAGGCCGAGCGTCTCGCCCTCGGCCAGGGAGAAGCTGACGCCGTCAACAGCCTTGCAGGCTCCGAGGGCACGGCGCAGCACGCCGCCCCGGACGGGGAAATGCTGCTGAAGGTTCTGGACGGTCAAAAGGCTCATGCGGCAAACAGGTGGCTAAAGGCAGAGGGCACGTTTCAGGGATGCATCCAGGGGCACCACATGAACATCGATGGGCACCAGCTCCCCCTGTCCAGTCAGGATGAAGTTATCCTCATGTCCATCCAGGACGGCCACCTGGTCGGCTTCATTGTAGTAATCACGGAGGTTGGGGGCCTGGCTGAAGCCGAGCGAATCCATGTAGGCGTAGATCGTGTCCTTGTCGGGCCGGCTTCCCTCGATCCAGCGCTGGCTGATGACAAGGCTGATCTCCGGTTCATCCCCGGCAACCCCCAGAAGGCCGACATCATCACCAAACAGTTGGTTATATGACAGCCATCTCCGGCAGTATTCCTCAGGCAGAGCTCCGTCAAAGCCACCTTCAGGAAAGGCGTTTCCACAACGCCCTGGGTGAGTGGCCTTGATGGCGGCCCCTGTGGCTGGATTGTAATAAACGCGATGCTCGGAAGCCTCGTCCTGCACTTCTCCCAGCGTTTCCAGGCGGATCATCCTGCCAGTTCGGACAGCCCACTCGCGGAGGAGTCCGAGCTGCCGCTGGCGTTCTTTCCGGCGAGCCGCTCGGCTTTGTGGCGGGCCGTCTGGGCACGGACTTCGTCCAAGCTCATCAAGCGCTGACTGCCACGAATCTTGCGCAGTTGTTCGGCGGGACTCTTGATCGATTTCATGAGGGTTGGATGAATGATGACCGCCCTCCAAAGGGCTGACAACTGGGTTTTTAGCGCAGATCGGACAGTTTTCCACCCAGTGCCCGGGCGTGATTTCGACAAACGGGGCGCGGGTGCTGAGATGGTTTTCAGAATGTTCACGACCGCTGCGTGCGGCGAAGCGGCAGCCCGGGCGGAAGTCGGCGATGCCGGGCACGTTGCCGGGAATGGCCTTCAGCCTTGTCTTGGGCGTGCTGTCCAGACGCGGGATGCTGTCGAGCAGTCCCTGGGTGTAGGCGTGGCGCGGACGCTCGAAGAGCTCAAACACCCCCGCCCTCTCCACGATGCGTCCGGCATACATCACGGCGACTTCATCACAGACCTCGGCGATGACGCCCAGGTCGTGGGTGATCAGGATGACGCTCATGCCCATCTCCTTCTGCAGGTCCGCGATCAGCTCCAGGATCTGCGCCTGCACGGTCACGTCGAGGGCCGTGGTCGGCTCGTCGGCGATGAGCAGCTTCGGCTTGTTGATCAGCGCCATGGCGATCATCACGCGCTGCCTCATGCCGCCGCTGAGCTGGTGCGGGTATTCATTGAGCCGCTGTTCAGGCGCCGGGATGCGCACCTTCTTCATCATGTCGATGCTGCGCGCCAGCACCTCGGCCCTGGGGCAGTTCTCATGCAGCAGGATGGCCTCGGCCAGCTGGCGCCCCACCGTCTGCACCGGATTCAGCGCGGTCATCGGCTCCTGGAAGATCATGCTGATCTCGCTGCCGCGAATCTGCTGCATCTCATCAAGCGGCAGCGTGACGAGGTCGCGCCCCGCGAACAGGATGCGCCCGCCCAGGATCCGGCCATGAGGCTGGGGCAGCAGGCGGGTGATGGAAAAGGCGGTGACGCTCTTGCCGCAGCCGGACTCGCCCACGATGCCCAGGGTCTTTCCGCGCGGCACATCCAGGCTCACGCCGTCCACGGCGGTCATGCTCCCGGCGTCCGTGTCGAAGGCGGTGACGAGGTTTTCAACCTGTAGAATGGCGTCGCTCATGGTTTGTCCTGGTACTGGTCAAAAACGCGACTGATCTCTCCAAAGCCGCGCCCCTTGCGCATGCCCTGAAAGGTTTCCGCCTTGATGTCTTCATCAATCCACCAGACGTAGGAGTCCGTGGCCTCGCGGGTGAACTTGCAGTTGCCGTTGCTCGGCCAGCACAGCCAGCGCCAGTGCAGATAGCGGTAGAGCGGCACCTCCCACATGGGGATCTCGGTGGCCAGGGCCTGGGCACGTTCCTCGATCAGCCAGGACAACCGCTGAAGTTCATCCTCATTCGGAGCGGCCCGGTGCTGGTCGATAAGCTTGTCCAGCTCGGGGTCGGCCGTCATGGTGATGTTGTTGGTGTTGTTCTTCACCTTTCGTCCGCCGTCCGGCTGCTTTTCATAGGCGTTGTCGCTGTGGTAGAACTGCCAGAACTCCGGATAGGGCGGCTCCGCCCCGAACCCGGCCACCACAAGGTCATGCTTCTTTTCCTTCGCCTTCTTGAAGAGCTGCGTGATGTCCATCACCTCGATCTGCAGTTCCACGCCGGCCTTGAGCGCGCCCTCCTTCCAGATGAGCCCCGCCTGGGTGTATATCGGCAGGTTGCCGACGGTCAGGGTGAAGCTGAGTCGCCGTCCCCCGGCGTTGCGCAGAACACCGTCCTTGTCAGGCTGGGTGAAGCCGGCGCGGGCGAATGCTTCGCGAGCGCGGGCGGGGTCATAGACGCGAGCCTTCAGGTTCGGGCTCGTGAAACGCCCGAAGCCAGCGGTGGCGGTCTGCATGCGCTTGGCATCATCCCTCAGCACCACGGAGATGACCTTTTCCATGTCAAAGGCGTGATGAAGCCCGACCCGGACATCCAGCTGATCAAGCAGGGGACGGCTCTGGTTGATGTAAACGCAGCGTGGAATGCGGGGAAACTGGTTGTAGAAGGAATAGCGTTCGATGTAGCCGTTGAGGAGTTCCGGAATGTCCGCGCGATCATTCCAATAGGCCGCCGGCAGCAGCTGGGCACTGCTCGAGAAGAGGTCGATCTTCCCCTGCCGAAACATCTCGAAGGACTTGTCCATCGTGGCCACGAGGCGGTAGACGATGCGGTCTGCATTGAAGCGGTACCGGTAATATTTCCGATCCCTCGCCCACCAGTCCTTCACACGCGTAAGGGTGATGCTGCGACCGAGCCTCACATCCTCAGGAAGAATGGTGTAAGCACCTGTGGTCGGCATCTTCCGCCACTGATAGCGCGCCGGAAAGTCATCCCCGAACTCGCGGAAGAAGTGACAGGGGAAGGGGTTCACGTTCGCCACATAGAAGGGGTCCGGGTTCACCTTCGTCATGGTGATGGAAAGCGTCCGGTCATCGTACTTGGTGATGGCGGAAAACTCGCGCTCCATGTAGTCGGCCCGGTAGGGGTCCTGGGCATGTTTGGACCGTGAGACGTAGAAGGCCATGAAAAAGTCCTCCACGGTCACCTTCACGCCGTCGGAATACCTGGCCTCGGGGTCAAGGCGGTAAAACGCGGTCTTGCGGTCCGCGCTCAACGCCCACTCGTTCGCGACACCGGGGATCCAGGCAAAGGTGTCGAGGTGCTTCTCCAGCAGGTCGATCTCGATGTTGTCGTAATGCTGGCCCCGGAAAGTGTTGCCGCCATCCGGCCCGACAAAGCGCAGGGTCGGAGGGAAGTTGGGCTGGTCAAAGTTGAAGGTGCCTCCCTTCCTGGCCCTTGGGTCGCCCATTTCAGGCTGATCAAGACCGTTCTCCCACACCAGACCAGGAGGAAGGTCGGCCGCCGTCTTGAACTGGTAAAACTCAGGCTTGGACTTCCATTCCGCCTCCACCTCCGCGGTGTTGTCATACGGAGGAAAACGGTCGTCCGCCCGGAGGCCGGAAAGAAGGGGCGAGGCGGAGATCAGGAGCACCGCCGCCTGGATGGGAAGGTTTCGGAGGCGCATCAACGGTAGACGGTGAATTTTTTCGGATCAAAGGCCTCGCGCACCGCCTCGCCGACAAAGGTGACGAGAATCAGGACCAAGGCCATGGCGGCAAAGGCGCTGCTGACGATCCAGGGATAGCTGAAGTTGTCGACCCCCTCGTGCAGCAGACGCCCCCAGCTGGGCTCATCCGGCGGCAGGCCGAAGCTGAGGAAGTCGAGCGCCGCCAGCGAGGTGATGACGTTTGCGACTTCAAAGGGCGCCAGCGTCACCAGGATGGCGATGACATTGGGCAGCACCTGGCGGAAGATGATGCGCGGCGTGCTCGCCCCCAGCAGGCGCGCGGCGGCCACGTAATCGCGGGCCTTCTCCTTGAAGACCGCCGTGCGCAGGTAGCTGGTGGTCTTCATCCATCCAAAGGCCGCCACCACGGTGACGAGCACAGTCAGAGTCGGGGTGATGAGTGAGCTGATGATCGCAACGACAAACAGAAAGGGCAGCACCGACCAGATTTCAATCAGGCGCTGCCCCAGCATGTCCACCCTGCCGCCAAAGTAGCCGAGCAGTCCGCCAACCAGGATGCCAATGCCAAACACGATCGCGACAAAGAGAACCGAGGCGACCAGCACCTGCTGCAAGCCTCCGAAAAGCATTGCCAGCACGTCCTGCCCCGTCGTGTTCGTGCCGAGAAAGTGACGATGCGTGAAGGACGGCCCCGAAGGCGGGAAGACCAGACGCTTCCAGACGGCATTTGCCATGGGTTCGAGCGCGGCGGCACCGCCGTCGGTGTAGTCCGTGTAGGCGACGCGCCGGCCGTTTTCATAGCGGCCCTTCTCCACCTGCTCACCAGCTTCATTCCAGCCCCGGAAATCCCCATGGCGAAGGCCTTTGCGAAACTGAAACTCCTGACGTTTCTGATCAGGCCGAGTCACGAACACCGAATAGGCGATGCCGTCAAAGCCGCCCCTGGCGTCGGCGCGGTGAAGAACACCGTCCCGCATCTCCAGGGATTCAATGATGGCGGGAGAGTCAAGCTTGGCTGCATAGGGCACGGGAGGCATGATCACCCAGTCGCCCTTGCCCCGGGCAAGGCAGCGTGCCTGCAGTTCACGATAATCCGTCTCCGCCTCTGAATCGAAACCGAAGGTCTTGCCCGGGATGAAGTCACCGCGCACAAAGGGGAAATAAAGCCGCCCGCCATAGCTCACCACCAGGGCGCGCTTGCCGACCAGCAGGTTGTCCAGCGATGCCACGCCCGCCAGGCAGATCAGGATGATGAAGGAGACATAACCGCGCCGCAGTGAACGAAAGCGCCTGAGCTGCTTGACCGTCAGGGGACTGAACTGCCATTCGCGCCGACCTTGCAGCAGAAGGCGCAGGCCGGAGGCCAGCATGAGCAGCAGCAGGACGACGCCCGTCCCGAGTCCGCCGATGAACGGGACCTTGAACACCGGCACCACCAGGCCAAGGGCGTGGAAGGCTCCCGCGAGAACCGCATAGAGGGTGAGGACAAGGCCGGTGGTGCGTGGGGACATGGCTTATTCAAACCGCACCCGAGGATCGGTGAGGGCGACGAAGTAGTCGGACAGGATGTTGCCGAGCATGATGAGGCAGACATCCACGGTGAGGATGCCCAGCACGAGCGGGTAGTCGCGGTCGGTGATGCTCTGGATCATCAGCAGGCCGAAGCCGTCGATCTGGAAGATGCGCTCAATCAGCATGGAGCCGGCCACGAAGATGGTGGTGACACCTCCCAGGGTGGTGGCGATGGGGATGAGGGAGTTGCGCATGGCATGACCGATGACCGCCCGCCTGAAGCTGGCGCCCTTGGCGATCGCGGTGCGCACATAATCGGCGGCGAGGTTGTCCATCAGGTTGTTCTTCATGAGCATGGTCATGAAGGCGAAGCTGCCGATCATGTAGCAGACCAATGGCAGGATGGCATGGTGGATGACGTCCCAGACCTTGCCGCCAAGGCTGAGTGTGTCAAAGTTCTCACCTGTAAAACCCTCGGTTGGGAACCATCCATGCCTGGCCGCCAGGTACACCACCAGCAGGCTGGCCAGGAGGAAGCCGGGAATGGCATATCCAATGAAGATGAGCACCGAGGTGACGTTGTCCACCACCGTGCGGTGCTTGATGGCCTTCAGGACGCCGAGCGGAATGCAGACGATGTAGGTCAGGATGAAGCTGCACAACCCGTAGAAGATGGATACCGGCATCTTGGAGATCATCATCTCCAGCACCGGCTGGTTGTAGATGGAGGACAGGTGGAAGTAGCCCTGGAGCACCCCCTTGAAGGCGGGACGGTAGAGGACCACACGCCCCTTGTCCGGCTCCACCCTTGTCTTCCAGCCGTCGAGCGCTCCCGCTTCCTCACTGGTCAGGCTGCCGTCACGAGTGAGCTTTGCCGACGATATCCGGTAGGCGTTGTTAGGCTTCCATTCCGCCTTTGGCAGGAGCACCTTCAACGTCACGGGCAGCTCCTTCACGTCTTTCTCAAACTTCACAAACTGCGGCGTCTCCTCACGCGGCCACACCCCCAGCCAGATGCCATAGGCGGGCAGGAAGGGCTTGTCGAACCCGTAATAGGCGGCCAGTTCCGCCAGTTTTTCCTCAGTGAGCGAGGATCCGGCGTCCCTTCCGCCGCGCTCATTCATCATCGCCTGCTGCATCACTCGCTCCATCGGGCCGCCCGGTGTCACCCTGGTGATCAGAAACACGGCCATGGTGGCCCCGATGATCGTCGGGATGATGAGCAGGAAGCGGCGGATGAAGTAGTCGCGCATGAGGCGTTTTCAGGAAGGCGTGAACTCTCAGACATACGCGGCCTGGAGACAAGGATTTGTGTCTTTTTCACCCGGGAAAAACAACGGTGCCTCCAGGCAGGTCCGGCCGCCTGTCAACGGGCGCCCGTTATCGTCCTCCAGAATCACCAGCGCCACAGACAATAGTTGATTCATGGAATTGTATTCCTTGCCGGCCTGCCTAACATGAAATGGATGATCCCGCGCCTGCTGCCCTCGGCGGCTTTCTTCCTGGCACTCTCGACTGCCATTGCCAGTGCCGCTGACGGCGCCCTTGATCCGTCCTTCGGTGCCGCTGGCATCACCACCGTGGCCCAGGGACAGGGCTGCACGGTCAGCGATGTCGGGCTTCAGTCCGGCGGCAGGCTGGTTGCAGCAGGCTACATCCAGGCCGGTGGCAACGTGGGCCGTGATGGCTGCCTCATGCGCCTGGACACCAACGGCCGGCTGGACACCACCTTTGGCACCCAGGGCATCGTCCAGATGGATTTTGGCACCAAGGGAGACTGGCTGAACAGCCTGATAATCCTGGAGGATGACCGGATCCTTGCCGCAGGATTCAACGGCGAATCCGGAGCCCAGCGCTCCCCGGTTGTCATCCGCTGCCTTGAAGATGGATCGCCAGACCCGGCCTTCGGCGTCGGCGGCAGGCGGGTCGTCACCCAGCTTGCCGGCCAGTTTGGTTCGACCTTGCTGCCCGCCGCCGACGGCGGTTTCTACCTGGGCACCCAGGCAGGCTACGTCATGAAGTTCAAGGCCGACGGAAGCGTGGATGCAGGCTATGGCGTGAACGGCGTTGTCAGCTCCGGCCTGACGGCCAGCAGCGCCAGGGGATGTTACGCCCTTGGCCCCGACAACACCCTGTTCGTGGGCGGCACCCTTCGTGTCGGAGACGACCATCGCAGCGCCCTGGCCCGGCTGACGCCCGGCGGCCGGCTGGACACCACCTTTGGCAATGACGGCATCGTCACCTACAACGCCAGCCCCGACCGCTACGACTCCTACGACGTGGTCGAATACGACCCGGACACCCGGACCATCCTGGTTCTCGGCGGCATCAATGGTGGCAATGCCACTTCGTACTACAAGGTCTTCATCTCCCGGTTCAGGACCGACGGACAGCCGGATCCACAGATGGGTTCCGGAGGCACGGCCGTCATGGACTTCGGACCCATCAGCAGCCTTGCCCACGACTTTACAAGGCTGCCGGACGGCCGCCTGCTGATCTGCGCCAGCTACACCGAGGGCGGCGTCAGCACCTGCATCCTGGCCCGCTGCCTGGCCAACGGCACACCTGACCCGACCTTCCAGGGCACAGGCGCCGCCCGGCTTTCCTTCGGCTCCAACTCACAGGCACCTTCCGTCATGCTCGTTCAGCCTGATCAAAAGGTTGTCATGGCAGGCTATGCCTATGTCGGAGGCGCCCAGAACGCAGCCTTCCTGAGGGTCGAGCACGAACCCATCTCCTCCGGAGGCCTGCATGTGCTGCTGAACGGCGCCAGGCTCTACGCGGGCAGGAGCTCCCTCCTTGATTTTGGGATTGTCCCCAGTGACGACGTTCCCGTCACCCTGGGCCTGACACTGAAAAACATGGGCGGCACCAGCCTGACGGGCATCAGCGCCAGCATCACTCAGGGCGGTTCCGCCTTCAGCACCAGCCAGGCCGCCGGTCTGCCCTGGAACCTCGCGGCCGGCGAGTCCAGGAATCTCGACATCACGTTCGCCGGCGGCGGCCTGGGCGCCCACTCCGGCCTCCTTCGGATTGTCAGCGAAACAGAACCCGGATCCCCTGTGGAAATCCCCCTCGGCGCAAGGCTGCACACCCCCGGGTTGCCGGTCATCCATGTTCAGCCGAGGTCCTGCGTGATCCAGGACACCGGCAGCATTCGTCCCATCCCGTTCTATCAGGCGGTCATCAGCGTTGCCGCAAGCAACAGCCTTTCCCTGCCCCAGACCTATCAATGGTACGTCGATGACGTTCCTGTCCCGGATGCCACAGGATACCAGATGTTCCTCACCCGCGACAGCCAGACAGGCACCTACACCGTCAAGATCTCCACAAGTGCAGGCACCATCACCTCCAAGCCCGCCAGCGTTGCCGCCGTCCTGCATGGCCCCGAGGTCGTCACGGACACGGATGGAAGCAAGTTCCTGCCCGCCTATCAGGGAAACCCGGCCTCCATCCCCATTGATGTCAGGCTGCCTGCCGGCACCCGCATGGAGTTTGCCTGGGTGGACAGCCAGGGCACGCCGTTGAACGACGGCGCTCACACCGGCTACGCCACCCCCACCCTGGGAATCAAGTCCGCCGGGTTCGCCCGCAACGCCTGGTATTACTGCTTCGTCACGTTGAAGGACGCGGCCGGCATCCTCCTGGACTCCACCTCCTACAATGCAAAGGTGAAGGTCCTCGGCCCCCCGCAGGTCTTCACCAGCCGCGCGGAGTTTGAAATGGAGCCCGGCGGCACGTATGAGATCACCCAGGAAACGCTGGGGGCCGAGGTCTGGAATCGCCCAACCAGATATGATATCAGCGGACTTCCCCCCGGGATCCGGGTTGCCAGCACCGGCCCCACCTCGTTTGCATTCACCGGCACGCTGGCCTCCGACGCCGTTCCAGGAGAATCCCACCCCGTGGTCATCGGAGTCTTCAGCCCTGCCGGATACAACCAGCTGACCATCCTCTTTGTCGTCAAGGCACCCACCACCTCCGGCCTTTACCTCGGCCTGGCCAGTCCTGCCGGGCTGGAGTCCACCCGCCCGGAAAACAACTCCGCCGCGATTCAGTTCATGACAACCCAGGAAGGCATGGTCAGCGGTTTCTGCTCGCAGTCGGGCGTTCGGCGCGCCTTCCAAGGGCCTTCGGCGGCCAGGGGCCTGCCGATGACCTTTTCCCTCCCTGCCCGGAGCAACCTGCCTGAAGCAACCCTGGAGCTCATGTTTCATCGATCTGGAACCACGGGTGAAGGCGCCCTTTACCAGGGCCGGGGAACTTCATCGGAACCCTCCCACAGCCTTTTGTTCGACCGTTCCTCCTTTGCGCGCTGGAGCCCCCTCAAAAAGGCGATCCTGCCGGGACGGCACAACGTGGTGCTTGATACCTGGCCTCCTGAGCAGGAAGCCTCCTCACTTCCACAGGGACACGGCTTCCTGAGCATCGTGGTCAGCCGCTCAGGCATGGCCCTCTGGTCCGGCCGGCTGCCCGACGGACAAGCCCTTCTCGGCAGCTCTCCCGTGCTTGGGCAGTGGGTTCCCAAAATCCACCTTTACCAGTCGCTCTATGAAAACGCCGGCAGCTTTGGCGCAAGCCTGGCCTGGGACGAGGACTTCGAGCAGGATGGACAAAAACCCGTCACCGGGGATGGTGCCTGGCTGAGGCCGGCCAGGAAAAACACCCCGGGCCGTGAGCAGGGTTTCATCACCAGGATGCAGATGCAGGGAATGGCTTATGACCCGCCCGGCAAAGGCCGCACCTACATGAACCTCAGGCCTGCTCCACCTGCCGGCTCCAATGCCGAACTCTCCATCCAGCTTGAAGATGCCGGCGAAATCCTTGCACCCGTCCGCTTCACCGGCCCCGGCAGCGCCGACATGGTCCTCAACGGCATGCGCCTGATGCTGTCTCCCTCAGGAAGCACCGGCCTGATCCAGGGCAGCCTCTTCTTCCGCCAGCAGGATCCCGTGAACCCGCGCAAGTTTCATCAGCGCGCCGGCTTCATCTACGGCATCGCCGTTCCAGACCCATCCATGAGCGTTTACGGGCACCTGCTCATCCACGCCCTGCCTGAGCGTGGGAAGCCGGCACGCTGGATCTCCGGCGCCGTGCGCATCATGCGCAGCCGCCCCGATGATTGACCCCAGCCCGGCGTCACCCCATCAGGCCCTGGATGTCGATGAGGTGAAGCTGCCTGCCGTTCGAACCCTCCGGCGCGTCCACGCAGACCCAGCGCTCGTCTCGACTGCTGCGCGGATGGCAGTCCACCCGCCACTCGCCCTTGTATTCCGGCGGCTGGACAAAATGCCCCAGGTCGATGCGCTTCTTGGATGCGATGTGATAAAGGTGCGGTGTCTGGATGCGCCTCACGCCCTGCGGATAGGTGTCATTGAGAATCCACTCGTTGTTGCGCAGGTAGGTGAGATGCCCCGACTTGTCGAGGACGCCATGCCCCACCTCCTCGACGATGCCGCTGTCCTTGTCCTCGAAAAGGAAGTCGCCCCAGTCGTTGTTGCCCAGCCAGCCCTTCGCCTGGGAAAGGATGTGCGTGGCGTCTCTCCAGATGAAGTGCGAGGCGTAACCATTCGGAATGACAATGCGCAGGTCGCTGCCGTCCATGTTCGCCGTGATCAGGCGGGTGAGGTGCCCGCCCTTCGGCTGCGTCCAGCGATGCAGCATGATGAAGCGCTTTCCATCCGGCCCCACCAGCAGATGGTAGGCGTGATGCTTGGAGGCCGGGTGGTTCTCCATGACCTCGCCCGTCGCCGCCAGGGTCTTGTGGCTGACAATCAGCTTCTCGACACCCGTCTCCAGGTTCACATGCGTCACGCCGCTGCCCGCAGGCGCCATCTCGTCAAAGAACCGGTCCCGGATGCCTGCATAACCATAGCCGGGACGGCAGTCCGCCACACGCGCAAAATCACAGCTCACCCCTTCCCTGCCGTTGGGTGAAAGCGCGTAGACAGGAAACGGCAGCGTCTGCTTCTCCATCGTCTTCACGTCCAGGATGTGGCTCACAAAGCGGTCCTTCTCACGGTCGTTCCAGATCACCTTGGACTCGGTGCCGGGAATCCACTGCAGCATGCAGCCCTGCTGCCAGCACCAGGCGTTGGACTTGCCGAGCGGGATCCATTTGTCCCCGTCCTGAATGTCCACCATGCCGACCTCGATCACGTCATCCCCCGTCGGTGAACGATGCTCAAAGGACGCCTTGTGGCTGAGCACGAAACGGTTGTCCGGCGAGAACTGCAGCTTGTCGTAATAGGCGAACCAGTGATAGCCCGGCCCCTTCGTGATGACGCGCGTCGGCGGAAACTTCGGCGCCTCCTGAGCGCGCACGGCCAGGGGTGAAAGGGCGAGGGTCGATAAAAAACGGCGGCGGCTGGTCATGAGGCAGAAAACGGTTCCTGGAAGGAAGATCGTTCAGGCTGAGATTTCGTCCGCCCGATTTCGTATGTGATGACATGCAGCGTCTGTTCCTTTCCGCCACCCTGCTCCTTGTCTCCGCCCTGCCGGCGTTCCCGGAGGACTGGCCCCAGTTCATGTTCAACGCCGCGCACAGCGGCAACGCCGCCTCCGTCGAACTGGATGCCAGCCGCCTCAGCCTCCAGGGTTCGACGGCCATGACCGACGGCATCTACACCTCGCCCGTCGTCGCCGACGGCAGGGTTTATGTCGTGGATGGATCCGGTTGCGCGGCCTGCTTCGATGCCGCGACCCTGAAGGAAGTCTGGCGTTTTCAAAGCAAGGGCGGCAGGCAGAACGTGAACAACGTCTCCTCGCCCGCCATCGCGGGAAACCGCCTCCACTTCGGCACCTCTTCAGGCTTCTATTATGTGCTCGACCGCAGCAACGGCAGCGTGGTCGCGGAGATCGACTGCGGCGAACCCATCTTCAGCACGCCCGTGGTGGCCAAGGATCGCGTCTATGTCGCCACCCTCGGCGCCCAGGTGCTGGCGATGACCTTGGAAGGCAAACCCGTTTGGAAATGGGATTTTGTCAAAGAGGGGGTCGGCTTCGACGGCAACCGCTGGAGCGGCGAATCCTGGGCCGCCTTCTGTGAAAAACGCATGCTCGCCTCCTTGAAGCCCGGCACCCAGCCCACTTCCAGCGACGGACGCGTGACCTGGAAGGATCACTTTGTCTGCTCCCGCGACATCTGCCTCATCCAGGATCGCATCGTCGTTGTGCCCGCCGGAGGCCGCACGCTTTTCCTCGAAGACACAGGCGATGCACCGAAGCTGAAGGCCACCGGCGAAATCCCTGAATGGTCCGGCAGGGAGTTCCCCGCCACCTTCGGCCAGAGCGCCGATGATGAAGGCAACGTCTATGTGCAGTGGCATCGCCGCGACAACGCGGGCCGCGTGGACATCATGCGACTGGAAGGCGACACGCTGAAAACCGGCGACTTCGTGCCGGGCTCCGACACCAACATCCGCATGGACGGCCTGCTGAGCTTCTCGCCCGTGGCGATTCGTGGGAACGAGGTGTTTCGCGTCAAGCCGGAGACAGGCCGCGGCTTGATCCGCCATGACATGAGCAGCAAGGAGCTCAAGACGCTGAGCGAGGCCGGGGCCATCGCCCCGCCCGTGCTGACCCAACAGCATGTCCTGTTCGGCGACCTGAACGGCAGCCTCCATGTCGTCTCACTCAAAGACGGCAGCTCGAAAGTGCTCACCGGCAATGCCGGAAAAAAATCCTCCGCACATCCCATCACCGCCCCGGTGGCAGTCGCCGACCAGCGCATCTTTGTGCCGACCGAAGGAGGTGACCTGCTGGTTTTTGGCAGCCATCCGCCCGCGCAGCCCGTGGCGTCAAACTCCCAAGACACCTTCAAAATCCGCTCTCCTCTTACCGGCCCGCGTGCCGACACCAAGTTCGACTGGTACACCAACTACGGCAATTTCGCCGGCCAGAACTCCAACAGTCAGGATCTGAAACCGCCGCTGCGCATGCGCTGGGCCCGCCGCCTGGAAGGCACCGTGAAGCACCTGCCCGTCTGCGGCGGAGGACGTCTCTACACCCACACGGCCGAGGGTCAGGTCATCGCCTGCGAGCAGGACACCGGCCGCCTGATCTGGCGTCGCTGGTGGCCCGATGTCTATCTGAGCTTCACCTCACCGCTTTACATCGACGGCAAGCTGCTCGTGCCGCAGGCGGGCATGAAAAAATCCTTCGTGCGCTGCCTCGACGCCGCCACCGGCGACCTGCTCTGGGAAGCACCCTTCACCGGCAGCCCCAGCTGGAGCCGCCAGTTCCCGCCCGTGGTCGCCGGCAAGGTGGCCATCTACGCCAGCGGCAGCGGCGACTACGCCCCGCAGGGCAGCGAGAAGCCCTACACCTTTGGCGGCGCGCCCGTGGTTCCGCCGGACGGCGCAGAGGTGATGAGCTTCATCTACTCCAACGACAACCCCTACTACCCCAAAAATCATCATCCGCGCATCTGGGCCTGGGACCTCGACACAGGCAAGGTCGTCTGGGAAAAGGACTTCTTCGACCTGGGGCGCGGCGGCAATGACTGCGGCATCTGCGTGCTTGATGGCAAGCTCTACTACAGCGTCTTCTTCGGCTACGACGCCGAGACCAAGCGCCGGCGCGGGCTGCCGGTGGAAAACAACGGCCTGACCTGCTGCATCGACCCGAAGACCGGGCAGATCCTCTGGCAGACGAACCAATATTACGTCACCTCCAAGTGCACGCTCAGCGCCCGGGACGGACGTCTCTACATCGGCGGCTACAACAAGGCGAACGCCGGCACCGACGACCGCTTTGTCTGGTGCCTCGACGCCAGCACGGGAAAACTGGTCTGGAAAAGCGACGCCGTGACCTCCGCGCTGAACGTGGTCAGCGTCGGCGAGCGCTTCATGTTCTCCAACGCCCTGCGCGGCAAGGGCAACGTCTTCGACAGCGCCACCGGCAAGGTTGTCTACAGCATCCAGACCAACTACGCCTGCTGCCGCTTCACGCTGAGCGAACCCTACGTCCTCGGCGCGAACATGGACATGATCGACCTCTCCCAGAACGGCAGGCTCGTCTCCACCGGCCCTGCCATCGACTCCCGCGAATGCCTCGGCGCCGTGGTCAGCAACGGACGCATCTTCTACACCTCGCAGGCCAGCGGCTTCGTCGTCTCCCAGACCTACGGGCCGGAATCGAAGGCCCTGCCCCCGGCCTGGGAAGCACGGTGAAAAACCCGGCCGAGGGTCAACCGCCCATCACCTGCGCCTCGATGTCCAGCCCGGCAAGAGCGCTCCAGGCTGACAGCATCTTCCTGAACCATGGCCCCGGTTTGCCATCCCCGATGGGAATGCCGTTGATGCGGGTGCAGGGCGCCATGCAGTAGGGCGTGGTGGTCAGCCAGGCCTCGTCCGCGTTCACCACGTCATAGGGCTGAAAGTCACGCTCGACGAACTCCATGCCGATCTCCTGCGCCAGCTCACGCACGGTCTGCAGGCTCACGCCGCCCAGGATGTTGCGGGGCGTTGGCGAAAGGATCGTCCTGCCCTTCACGATGACAAAATTGGATCCCGCGCACTCGGTGACATTGCCGTCCAGGTCGAGCAGCAGGCTGATTGCGCGGGGATCGACGGCCTGCGACTGCTTGTCGGCCAGCCACCAGTGCAGGCGGCTGCGGTTCTTCATCTTCGGATCGATGCATTGCGGCGGGATGTGCCTGACCGAAGGCGTGACCACATGCGCGCCCTCCGTGAACAAATGCCGCCACATCTCAAAGCGCAGCGGGAAGCTGTGAATGCAGATCGTCGGTTTCAGCGGCCCCGCCGCCCCTGCGCTGCCGGCATAAAGGGCGTTCTCCCCCGGCGTCACAAAATGCACGATGCCGATGTCTTCCCCCGGCCCGAGCAGACGGCAGTTGGCCTCCGCCAGCTCATGGGTCCGCGCCAGCATCTCCTCCGGGGAAAACGGCACCGTGATGCCGGAGAACTTCAGCGACCGGTACAGCCTGGCCACATGATCCTCCGCCCGGAAAGGCCGGTGCCGGAACGTGCGCGTCATCTCCGTCAGCGTCGACCCGAGCACGATGCCCAGGTCATAGATGTTCAGCTTGGCCTGCGAGGCGGGCAGGAAGCGGTCGTTCAGGAAGACAAGGGGCTCGCTCATCGTGAAGGCTCATTGGGTTTCGACCACAGGATCCGCGCCACAAACGTCGCGCCCTCGGCGCCACGGGCCTTGGAATCCTTCATGAACATGCCCTCGGACACGGTCACCCAGGACTCACGGTCGTTGATGCGCGCGCAGCCGAAGTTGCCCAGTTCGGCCCCGCGTTCGGGAACAACCACCTTTTCACTGGCCCGGATGACCTGAAGCTTCTGCGGATCGACCCGGGCCATGAAGAGCGGAGCGCGATGACGCACGATGTGGTCATTGTTCGCGCCACGCCGGGTGTAGACGAGGAAAAGCCCGTCACGATGCGCCAGCCAGTGCTGCTGCGTGTTGTAGCTGCCAAGCTCCGCGCCGTCGTCAAAAGTCCAGGGCTTCGGACTGCCAAAGTTCAACCCGTCATCACTGGCGCTGACATAACCACGAATGTCGTTTCGAAGCGTGAGGAAGTAGCGGCCTGCGAAGGCGGCGAGCGAAGGTTCGTAAAGGCCGCGCGCCTCGTCCAGGCGCAGCACGCTGCCATTCCTCTCAAACACCAGCTTCTCGCCGTCGAACCGGCATTCAGCCACGGTCGTGCTGAACCGGTCCTTGGCGCTTTTGCCAATGTAGAGCGGCACGAGCAGCCTGCCATCCTCCTTCACCAGCCACTGGGCACAGGCGTTGCGGGCGAAGTTGAACTGCTCTTCTTCTGGCATTTCCAGAACCTGCCAGGGCGTCCACTTCGACGTCTTGGGATCAAAGATCGCATACACCGTCTGATGGGCGCGCTTCACATCGTCGAGCTGCCTGCCCTTCGGGCTGTAGCGAACGCGGCAGCCGATGGCGATGAGCTTGCCCGTCTTTTCATGCCACCCCGGCGTCACATCCGCCACACTGAGCGTCACCCCGTCCGGCTGCGGCTGCCAGTCGGTCTCCGGCGGCAGCACCGGTCCGGTCCATGGGCCATCCAGGCCTTCACGCCGCATGAAATGCAGGCCTGAGTAATAGTCGGAAATCTTGAGATGCTTCTGGATCGTCATGACCACACCGCCGGGCACCGGCGCCGCCCGCGGATGAAACCACAAAAACTTGCCATCATCGTGTTTCATCACCGTCTCGAGCTTCACCGTGAAGTCCACGGGCTCGGCCGCATGAAGGACCCATGCCAGACAGGCATTCATGAGGATGACGGTCAGAAGAAGGCGGCGCATCCGTCTCTTACGCCACCCGCCGATGAACTATTGCTGCTCCGCCGTGACACGGAGCCGAAGAAAACGTCGTGCAGCGGAGCCAAGGGGTACGCTGTCACGAACGCTGAAGGTGGTGCCGTTGTCCGTGAGGGTCACCGTTTCGGCGGGATGCCAGATGAGCAGGTCATCGCTCGACTCGGCGCTCCAGGCCACTCCGGAGGCGCTTGCGCCCTTGGCGACGCTCAGCCCCAGATAACCTGCGAAATTGCCGGAGGTCCAGGGCGGGGCTGATGCCTGTGTCGGCAGGGTGCCGAGCGCGTATTCGAGAAGATTCGCAAGGCCGTCCCCATCAGGATCAGCATCATCAGCGGCGGCGGCCGTTCCGGCCACGGTGCCGAAATGCTGGTAGCGCCAGGTCTGGCGGGCGGGCGGGGTCCATTGCAGCAAGGTCATGGAGAAGGGCGGCAGCGGGAGCGGCTGCGCGGGATCAAAGCCGGCGATCATCTCCGTGGTCGGCGCAACCACGACGGCGGCCTCGTTGTTGTCGGTGATGCTGGCGGAGGTGAGGCGGCGCAGGCTGAGCGTGCCCGCAGGGGAGTTCGGTCCGGTGAATCGAACATCGAGCGCATCCGTGCGATGAAGGTTAAACAGAAGGAGTCCGCGCTGAGCGCCGTTTTTGAAGGCATAGCTCTGCAGGTGGTGCGCCCCGTCGAAGGTGACACGGTTCATGCCGCTGACGTTCCAGGTGGGATTGTCACCGCTGTGCGTGGTGCGCAGCATGTCTCCACCGAGAGCGTCGTTCAGCAGGCTGAGGGCATGAAAGGTGGGACGGCGCCGGTGGGTCTTGTCCATGTCGAGCGTGACGCCCCACAACGCGGCGCTCTTCCCCGAGGCATCCGGCCAGGTGTAACGATGTCCGGCGAGCGACATCATGCACTGGTCGCGGGCCCCAAGCTCACGAAGCATGACAAGCATGTGATCCGCCACGGCCACCGCCGCGCCGACGGAGGGCGTGTAGCTGTCGAGCGCGGCCTGGCTGATGCCGCCGTTTGTCGTGTGCAGGTTCACCTCATAAATGCTGAGCGGCACGGGACGGCCCGAGGCCTGCACCTGGTCATAGGCGTAGCGCATGAGGCCGCTCGAGGCGGATGGATTGAAGCTCCACCACTCCGGCTCGGCAAACAACGGGCCGAACAGCTCCTCCGTGGTCGCGAAGGAATCCACCCGCCCGCTCATGTAAGGGGCGAACGTGAAGGTGTCATGCAGTGACGAGGCATTGTGAAACTGCAGCGCAGCACAGGGACTGCCGGACTGCCCCCCCAGGATGCAGTTCACCTGCGCGGCCGCATAGTGGGGCGAGGCCTTGATCGCGGCAAACAGCTCGTCGGAACGTGCGCCACAGGGCACCGCAGCCGAGATGACTCCCCCTCGGAAGGCGGTGTTGTTCCAATGCTCATTGCCAAACTCAAGATGGATGCGGCTGAAGACATCGGTCCACGGTGCCGCATGGCCGCGCGCGGCGCGCAGCTGCCCGTACGTCGTGCTCGTGGCGCCGCCCAGGTATTCCATCAGGTTCGTCATCTCCTGCGGAGAGGAGGTGGCGGGCACCGACATCCACGGATCGGCCCCGACATGCTCACAGAGCTCCAGAAACTCATGCAGGCCGGGCAGCATGTTGTTCTCACCCGTGCCGTAGACGGAGTATCCGGAACGCCTGCGGGCAAACACGGGCGCCAGGTCGTTGTCGAGCGAATTGCCGAGCATCTGCCAGTTCGGATAGCGCAGGATGCCGGGCTTCAGCTCGCGCAGGGCAGCGACAACGCCGTCGCGGAACTCGGTGGGGTTGCCTGCATCACTGTTGGTTTGGCGCAAACTCACGTCGTCCAGCAGCAGGGCGCTCTGGCCGGTGGCCGAAAACTCCACGGACACGGTTCCGGACACGGTGTCGGACTCCGCCGCCGTGAAGGGCAGCTCGTAGTCCGCCCAGTCGCCGGTGAGCTGGACCGTCTGGCTGAGATGCGGACTGCCGCCACGACGCACGGTGACAAAGATGCGGTTCGCGCCACCCGCGCCCTTGGCCTTGAAGGCGAGCCTGAACTGCCCGTTCAGCCTAACAAATCCCTGCAGCGTGTCAAAGCGGCCGCTGACCGTCGCCTGCTGGCCGCTTGAGAGGGCCGTCAGACGAGCACACTGCCGGCCGGCGGTTCCGGGCGGCAGGTCGCCCGTTTCACTCGTGATGGCGCCACCGCCCTGCGTGCTGACGTCCCAGCTTCCCGTGGCCGCCCCGCCGCCGCCACCGGTGATCACCTGCCGCAGCAGGAGGTAATCCCCATTCGCGGGCACAGCTCCGGACGGGGGATCCAAAAAATACGTCGTTCCCTGACTGCTGCCGCCGGGGTCGTTCGGCGGATTCGCCCGGTTTGGGGCAATGCTGTTCGTCACCGTGCCCGAGCGGCCTTTCGCCCCGCCGGAGGACCAGATGATCTCGAACTGCGCCCCCGCCCAGAAGCCTGTGGGCCACTGGCCGAGCGCCTGGTCCTCGATGACGCTGCCCGACGTGCCGCCAGGGCCGAGACGCACGATCGACTGATACAGCAGCCCCTCGAACCCCGGGTTGCGAAACAGCAGCTCCTTCATCATTTGATGGGAGTCGTAGTAGTTGTGCTGCGCCAGGCAGATGCCGAAAGGACGCGTGTCCGAGCGCAGCACGGTGTCATCCACATGAATGACGGTGTCCGCCCGCGACAACGCCGCAAGCGCAAGAAGGCTGGTGAGGAAGGTTGTTTTCATGATGAAATCAAGGTTGTTGAAAATGCATGCGCAGGCGATTGCGAGCCCGGTGCAGCGCCACGCGCTGTGCACCTGTCAGAGCCGTTGAACCGCCTTCGAGCAGCAGACGGTCCCGCTCGGACAGCCGGCTCAAGGCATGACAAAGCAGTGCCAGATGCTCCTTGTGAACGAGCTGATCATCCGGCGACGCCTGACGGCAGACGGCTTCGTCATCCATCTCCCGGGCGCCGTCTTCAAAGCCGGCAAAAAGTCTGTGACGAAGGCACCAGCGCCGACGGAGCTTGGCGCAGGTGTTGCGGGCGATCACCGCCAGCCAGTGAGCAAAGGGCATGCGCGGCTCAAAACGGTGCAGCGCACGAAACACCCGGAGAAAAACCTCCTGCGCCACATCCTCCTCCATCCAGGCGGGAGCGCCCCAGGAGCGGGCGGTGCGAAGGACTTGCGGGCGGTGCTCATTCACTAGCCAGGCCGCCGCGTCTTGATCACGGGTATTGAGCCAGCACTGAATCGCGATGACGGGGTCTTCGTACATGGCCGTGGCTTTCAGGTGTCTGCCGCTTATTCCTTCCTGCGCGTCAGGACCATGAGGTAAGGACCTGAAGAACGTGTCTTGAACTCGCCCGGCCTTGGCTTGCCTCCGTTCGCGCTGCACCAGCGAAGGGTGTCGCCCTCCAGCTTCCAGATGCCGAGCATCGTCTGACCCGTCGCCGGCCCGTTTACACCCGTGGCGTCAATCGTCAGCACACCGCCCTGCTCACCAAGCGTGTAGCTTCCTTCACCGAGGCTCCGCCCGTCACCATCAGTGGCGCTGATCCTGTCCAGGGTGATCGTCAGCTCACGGATCGTCGCACGACGCGCACCTGTCTCCTCATCACTCACCACGGCGCCCTCCCAGGTGCCCAGCAGCCGCTTTCGCCAGACGGCGTCATCCGCATGAGCAAGGCAGAGCGTCGAAAGGATCGCTGCGCACAGAAGCCGCAGCCGGGCAGGAGGAAGGTTTGCTTTCATCACGCCCCGAGACTCGCCTCCGGCGCATGAAACGAAGATGAAAGGCAGATGAAAAGTCTTTCATCTTCACATGACCCTCCCCCGTTCCTTCTGCAGGCGTCCAGAGGGGAACCGAGGTCTAACGATCATCGCCCCCCGGCCTTCCACATCTCATCTCCGCCTGGAAGGTCTAGGCCATCGGCAGTCTGATCGTGAACGACGTCCCGTGTCCAACGGCGCTCGAAACGGCCACCGAACCGTCATGCGCCTTCACAAGCGCCTCGACGATGGCGAGACCGAGCCCGGCTCCGCCATGCTCCCGGGAGCGGGCCTTGTCCACGCGGTAGAAGCGCTCAAACAGATGCGGCAGATGCTCCGGGCCGATTCCCGGACCGGTGTCGCTCACGCACAAAACCGCCTCCCCCTTTTCAACCACGGCGCACAACATCACGCTTTCACCCGCTGGCGAGTAACGGATGGCATTTTCGACAAGGTTCAGGCACACACGCTCCAGCGCGCAGGCATCGCCATTCACAAACACCGGTTCAGGGGCGTCCACGGCCAGGCGGATGCGTTTTTCCTGCGCAGCCGCACCCGCCGATTCGCACACGCGCCCGCACAGCGCCGCCAGATCAACGGTCTCACGTGTCACCAGGGCCTCACCGGCGTCCGAGCGTGCCAGCGACAGCAGGTTCTCCGTGAGCCGTGCCAGGCGTTCGATCTCCTCACGGCTGCTCTCCAGCACCTCGCGATACTCCTCCGCAGGCCGCTCACGTCTCAGCGCGACCTCGATCTCCCCGCGAAGCACCGTCAGAGGCGTACGCAGCTCATGCGAGGCGTCCGCCAGAAAACGCTGCTGGGTTCCGTGGGCCGACTCCAGCTTGTCGAGCAGCTCGTTGAAGGCCCGCGCCAGCCGTGCGACCTCATCCTCGTCCCTCGGCACGAACAAACGTTCCCGCAACGTCCCGCCCGTCCCGATGCGATGCGCCGACTCCGCCGCCGCGTCCACGGAGCGCAGCCAGGCCTTGGCCAGGACGTTCGCCAGCAGCCAGGCCACCATCGCTGCCGCCATCACCGCGCCCATGAGCCGCATCAGCAGCGAGTCAAGCCTGGCATGCCGGACAGACTCGGGCAGCGCCACCTGCGCGAAGCCGATCACGGCGCTCTGGCTGTCACGGAAAGTCGACACCGGCACACTGGTGACCCTCAGCGGTGTTCCATCGCTCATCATCAAGGTCTCCGTGAACGACGACATGTTGGTGGTGGCGGCGTCACGCGCCTGCTGGGAAAGCGGAAGGGCTTCCGTCAGGTTGGCTGACTGCGTGAGCACCGCGCCTGCGGGATCGACCACCTGCACGCGCAGCCCCGTCTTGTCCGTCTCCAAAAATGCCTCCATCCAGGGCTGCAGCCGCATCGCCATCGGCGTCACTGATTTGGAAAGGACATAGGCACGGTCCCGCAGCAGGCGATCCATGTCATCGCGCAGCATCTCGGCGGCCGACTGATAAACCCACGCCGCCACAAGCGCCGAAACCAGCGCGGTCAGCAAGGTGAAGCCCAGGACGATTCGGGTGCGGAAGGATTTCATGCGGCTGGATTCTTCAGGACATACCCCACGCCCCGGACGGTGTGGATGAGCGGGCTGGAGAAGCCCCGGTCCACCTTCTCACGAAGATGATACAGCGTCACGTCGATCACGTTGGTCATCGAGTCGAAATGCTGGTCCCACACCTGCTCGGACAGACGCGTGCGGGAAATCACCTCCCCCTGGTGCCTCAGCAGGTGCTCAAGGACCGCAAACTCCCGCGCACTCAGCGACACAGGACGCCCCGCACGGGTCACCTTGCGCGCCTTCACATCCAGGACAAGGTCGGCAAGGCGCAGCGTGACCGGCTCCGCCTCGGCCCCGCCGGAACGCCTCAGCAAGGCACGCACGCGGGCGAGCAGCTCCGCAAACGCAAAAGGCTTCACCAGATAATCATCCGCGCCGCCATCCAGCCCGCGCACCCGGTCCTGCACCGAATCCCGCGCCGTGAGCATCAGCACCTTGCAAGGCCGCCTTGCCGCACGCAACGACTCCAGCACCTCAAAGCCGTCCATCTTCGGCAGCATCACATCAAGGATGACAAGATCATGATCATGCACGAGCGCCAGATCGAGCCCGGCCTCGCCGTTCACGGCCACATCCACGGCGTAACCCTCCTCCCGCAGCCCGCGCTCGACAAAGCGGGCCACCTTCGGCTCATCCTCGACGATCAACAGGCGCATAGGGGCACACTATTGAACCAAGGGCGGCCTGGCAAGCCTCACTCCATCCACCGGATGCACGAGGCCATGGGGACCTCAACCGGATCGCCCTTCGCCGTGATGGCGCCGCTGGCGGGGTCGATGTGGAAGACAACGACGTTGCCCCCCGGCATGTTGGCGCACAGGAGCCATCGTCCATCGGGAGTGATGAGCAGGTTTTGCGGGCCTTTGCCGCCGCTGGGCTGGATGGCGAGCAGCGTCAGCGCGCCATCCTCGGCGATGCGGTAGCTGGCAAGGCTGTCGTGACCGCGATTGGTGCCGTAGAGGTGCTTTCCGTCGGGCGTGATCTTCAGATCGGCGGTGTAGCTCTTGCCGGTGAAGTCCTTGGGCAGGGTGGCGATGCTTTGCTTCTCCTTCAGCGTTCCTTCGGCTGTCTCCCAGTCGAAGACGGTGATGGTGTTGGCCAGTTCGTTGATCACGTAAACAAGCCTGCCGTTCGGATGGAAGCTGAGGTGACGCGGACCGCTTCCGGGCGCCAGCTTCACGAAGGGCTGCGCGGCATTCGGCGCGAGCTTCGCGGAGGCGGCATCAAGCGTGTAGTTCATGACCTTGTCGATGCCGAGATCGCAGGCGAGCGCGTGCCTGCCGTCGGGGCTGACCACGAAGCAATGGGCGTTAGGCCCCTTCTGGCGCTCCGGATCGGCACTCGAGCCGCTGTGCTGAAAAAAGGAGGCGGCCTCACCAAGCGAGCCGTCGCCCTTCACCGGAAACGAGCTCACATTGCCGCTGCTGTAGTTCGCGACGAGCACGGACCTTCCCGTCGGATCCACCTCCACAAAGCACGACGCAGTCCCTCGGGTGTTTTGGCGGTTCAGAGGTCGCAATTCGCCACCGCGGCCCTCAACCGCAAAGGCAGCGACGTAATTCTCCTTCCCACCAAACTCATCGATCGAATACAGGAACCGCCTGTCCGGTGAGAGCGCGATGAAGAACGGGCTCTGCATGCCTGTGGCCCGTTTCAGCGGCTTCAACACCCCCTTCTCTGTATCGAAACCGAAAGCATGAATCCCGGCTTTTTCACCCGAGGCGAAGGCCGAGACGAAGACGACAGGTTCAGCGGCAAGAACAGGCACGGCAAGCAACGCGAGGAAAAAGGAGCGCATGAAGTCCAAACGGACTTGGGCGGCTGGTTTTGCGATTTGCTTGCGTGATCAGGTGTCAGGAATGACCAGCCGGTGACTTTTCTGAATCTGTGATGTCCATTCGTCCGAGACGCCTGCCTGGATGGCAAACTCGGGCCATCGTTTGACCGCCTCCGTCACTTGTTCGAGAATCAAGGTGGAGCGTCCCCTTTTGAGCATGGAGCTTTTCTCGCAGGCCTTTAAGTCGGCTTTGCTAAAGTCATCGCTCTTGCCGTTCACCGTCATTTGATGGCGGGCAGTCCATTCTCCTGACGGGTTGTGGCTGTAGGTGACATCAAACGCGGGTGACAGGCTCCACCGGCCTTGTTTGTCCATGAGGAAGGCGATGTTCTTCACATGATCATCCTGATTACGGGCGACAATGTTGAAGGTCATGCGGCGGAATTGCTCCTCGGCGCTTTCATCCGGCATTTCCAGCTGGTGGATGACCAGCATGGCCTGCTCGTAGGCATGAGCTCTGGGTTGGTTGAAATCGAGGTGGGCCATCGCGCCGAGGGATTGCATGTGGAGCTTTTTACCTCCTGCCAGCCGATCAAACCTTCGTGTCATGAAATGACGGCGTCCGTTTTCCTCCAGCAGGCGACTTTCACTCATCCGAATGCCCGCCGCCTTGGCCATCAGATAGTAGGCGTATTCGACGGCACCGAAGCCCTTCGGGTCGTCGAGTTCCTTGTCCTTGTTTCCGGCCACCCCATCGAACTTCAGCAGCCAGTAGTCGAATCCATCGCCCGCCTCGATCTGGCCGGATCGAACTTCATTGGTCTCGCGGTTCCAGGCGATCACGGCTTTGGCCCGCGCACCACCGGCGGATGTTCCGACGCGCAAAATCTCGTTGAGCGCCTGCTCACGCTTGTTGTCGGCGAAACTGCCTTCGAGACCAAGGCGGTTTTGCAGCACATCGGAAGCCAGTCGCACCAGCGAGTCGATCTCGATCTTGTGCGCCTTGCGCGGGCGCGGGCCGATCACGGGCGCGAACTCCAGTGCCCCCATCCCGCGCGTACCGGTGTAGCAGAGGCGCTCGACGGCATTGAAGCTCTGTGGAGTGCGGCCTTGGGTGGCGAGCCATGCATTGATCAAGGCATTGCCAAACTTGTCCGGCAGCGAATCGGCCAGCAGTCCAGGCAGACCATGAAAAGTGCCGATGGGAAGTTCGGGAAAGCTGAAGACTTTTTGGCTCAGCGGCATCCTCAGAGGCGCGATCTGAATGCCGCTGGAGGCAAACTCGGGATCATACTGAAATTCCCCGACTTCATCATGCTCATCCCACGCCACGGCACCGATGACACGGCCCCAAAGCCTGACTTCAGCGATCATGACTCATCCCCCCATTGCCAGACTGTTGGTTTGGCATCCCGGTTCCTTTTCGAAGAGGCTCGTCGCCGCTTCCGGCCATGCATGCGTAGCTGCTCCATCGGACCAGGACCCATCTCAGGCACCAGCAAGTCAAGTTTTTCAAGCAATCCAAGCGCTCGCAAAACTCGCACAAAACCAGCCAGGCTCGCCGTCACTTCTCCTGACTCCAACCGCTCCACCCGGCGCTTGGCCACTTTGGCCTCCTTGGCAAGTTTCTGCTGCGTCCATTCTCGTTCCAACCGCACCATCGCCAGCCTTTCGCCAAAGCTCTTCAAAAAGGCCTCATCCGTTAGCTTTGTCGGGTTCACCATATTTCGCCAAAATTGGCGAATAATGCCATATAAGTCAATTAATTCTTCATTTTTGGCGAATAGTTTAGCATCATTGCTAATCGCTAAAATTGGCGAATAAATCAGATAAAGCATCTTTATTCGCCAACTTTGGCGAATAATTCAATACATTACTCGCCCTGCAACGCGAACCAGGCCTGCATCTGGTAGCTGCAGTGGCATTTGGCGGATCCGTCGGGCACAAGAACGAGGCCTGAGGCGGGAATGGCGTTGATCCAGCAGCTGGGCCGGATGCCGCCGTAGTTCTCGGTGCCGGCGCTCCGGGTAAGGTCGACATAACCGAGCGTGGCGCTGCGGAAGAGCATCAGGTTCTTGCTCGCGGCGATCTGGCCGCAGCCATAGGAGCGCTTGAAGTCCCACTCGACCGGCGAACCGGTTTTGAGGTCCCAGGCACCGCCTTGCGCGTAGATGGTGCGGTCATTGATGAGCGGGCGCGTTTGATACTTCGCGTCCTGGTCCCACAAACGCTTGCCGGAGGCGATGTCGAAGCCCGCAATCCGTCCGCCGACCTCGGAGGGCAGCTCGAAGAAGTTGTGGCGCACGGCCTTGTAGTTCATGAGCAGCACGCCGTGCTTTTCACTGACGGCAAGCTGCGTGCCCCACACATCGTCACGGTTCTCCCACAAGACCTTGCCGGTGGCGGCCTCGAGGGCGACCAGCGTGCCGGGCGGCAGCTGGCTGTGCGTGAGCCTGGGCGCGGACTTGCCATCGCGACGCGGGTTCGTCACCCGGTCGGCCTCGACGATCGGACGATCGATCAAATACACGCGCTCACCGGCAATGGCGACGGCGTTGTGCCGGATGCTGCCCTTCGGCTGATACTGCCACTTCACCGCACCCGTGGCGGGATCGACGGCAAAGAAGAGCACGGACTCGGTGCGCAGGTTGGTGAGCTGGTAGCGCGGGCTGACGTTGTGCGCCGCGTCTTCCACCGAACCAAAAAGAAGACCGTTTTCAAAGGCGAGGTAGCCCCAGTTGCGGTTCGCGGCATCGGCGGGCACGGGCGTGGCGATCTCTCGCAGGAGCTTGCCGGTGGCGAGGTCGATGCGCAGGCAACGCGAGCCGTTTTTGACATACACGGAGTCGCCGCCGAGGCAGAAGGGACTGCCGGTGTCGCCAATGCCGACATCGTGATGAATGCCGTCGTAGTCGATGAGCAGGTTCCTGACCTCATGTTCCCAAAGTTTGCGCCCATTGTAGGCATCGAGGCAGCAGAGGCCGTGAACGCCGCCAACCACCATGAAGCCATGCGCGATGAGAGGCGCGGGGCCCTGTCCGTGGCGGTTCGCGACCTCGAACTCAACGTCGCGGAACCAGAACATCGACAGCTTGCCCTTCACAACTTCATCATCGGAGCAGAGCGTGTTCGCGGCGCTGCCGTTTTGATGCGTCCAGTCGCCCGCTCCGGCGAGGGTGGCGGCTTTTTCGAGCTTCAAGCTGCCGCGATGGCAGATGATGCCGCCATAGGGGCGGCGAAGGCGCTCGAGCTCTTTCTGAATCGCGGGCGTGACACTTTTGGGCGCGATGACGAGGTTCGCGAAGTGTTTCGGATACGTCGTTGCCTCCAGTGATCCGCTATGGACGCTGACTCGTGTTCCGTAGAGTCCGGCGGTGGCGATGCGCTGCCGCGCCGCATCCGCAGCGGCTTCATCGGCCTCCATGGCGATGATGTGAAGATTCGACTGCCGGGCCAGGGCGAGCGCGAAATCGGCGTGTGCAGCCCCGAGAACCACCGCGTAGCCTTCGGTGACTTTTGTGGCATTGAGGATGGCTTTCGATTCGGCGACGATGGCGGGATCCAGCGGCTTTTCCTCAGGACTTCCCTCGGCAACGGGCAACGGCGCAGGATCGCCGTCGAAGAGATACACGATGCCCGCATCCGTGGTGGCGACGAGGCGGCCATTGCCCGCGGCGAGACCAAGCACACGGCCCTCGACCTTGTGCCTCCACCATTCGGTGCGCTGGCCCGCATAATCGATGGCGCTGACCTGTCCGTCTGAGCCCACCACGGCCTCGGAGCCGGCGATGATCAATTCCAGCACCTCACGTTCAACGGGAGCCACCTTCTCCTGCTCCAGGACACGGGCCTTGTAGGCCTTGCCCTTGCGGTCGACCTTCTCCACATCCTTCCAGCGGTAGGTGGCGAGCGAGCGGCCTTCCGCGCGCACCACGCCGCCGTTGATCGCGACGCTGGGTCCGGCACCGAAAGCGCCGGAGATCTCGCCGGTGGCGATGTCGAACAGCGTGCCCGCATTGAGAAAGCTCGACTCGGTGACGAGCACACGCGTGCCGCCGCGCTGCTGGTTCTTCTGCAGGTGGTAGTACCGCAACTTTCCATCCGCACGCTCAAACACCGCCGGCACCGCGCGGCCGGTGGGCACGATCAGCGAGCCGCCGCTGGCGAGCAGATAACCCTGAGGAGCAACACCGCTTGCCGCCTCGGCGCCACCATGCGGCTGCGGCATGTAGATCGAGCCTGTGTCGCCGTTCTGCCAAACGGGCGCGCCGGTGTCCGCTTTGAGCGCATGCAGGTACACGCCATCGCTGGGCCAGATGCCGCCCGCGTAACAGACCACGTCATCCATGACCACCGGGCCGCCACGCGCGGGCCAGTGCGAGATCATGCGCTCGTTGCCGAGCACCTGACGGCCCGCCGGACCGGCGCGGTGTTTCCAAAGCACCTTTCCATCGGCCAGAGACAGGGCGTAGAGATGACCGTCATCGCTGACAACGAAGACACGATCCTTCCACGCCGCCGGAGCGAAGCGAACGGGGCCGCCGGTGAAGAAGCGCCACCTCACTCGGCCGCTTTTTGCATCGAGCGCATACACCTGATCATCCGCCGAGCTTCCAAAGAGTACGAGGTCGCCCACAAGGATCGGCTGAAACGCCCGGTCATACTCCATACGCTCCGAGTTCGGCCACGCGATGCGCGGTCCGGAAGGCAGGCGGAAGGCCCAGCGCTGGCGCAGCTGGTTCGGGATTGTCTCGCTTGTGTAGCCGCTGCGCGCCGCATCTGAGCGGTAGGTGGGCCAGTCGGCGGCGCCCAGCGTGGCGGCGGTCAGCAGAAAGAAAAGGGAGCGCATGAGGAGATAAAAAACGCACCGGCCATGCAGCTTCTACAACGAGGCGCAGGTTCCTCGAAAACCCGCCCTGTCGGCCCACGTTCATCCAGACCAGCCCTCACGCCATGACCAAGCTCCTGCTTACCATCCTTTTTGTTTTGCCACTGTCAGCCTCCATGGCCCAGGCGCCCGCCCAGCCCAAGGCCCCGGATGCCGTTGACCGAAGGACGGCCGGCCTGAAGCCGGACGAGATCAGGATTTACAAGAAGGCGGGTGACCGCGAGCTGCAGATGCATGTCTTCCGCCCACAGGGTTGGAAGGCCTCGGACAGGCGCGGATGCTACCTGGTCATTCATGGGGGCGGCTGGACGGGCGGCGTGCCTCAGCGCATGTACCCTTTTGCCGCGCATTATGCCGGACTGGGGCTGGTGTCGGTCAGTCTGCAATACCGCCTGCACAGTGCCAAAACAGGCGTCAGCGTCCATGACTGCGTCAAGGATGCGCGCTCCGCCGTGCGTCATCTTCGCAGCCACGCCACGGAGCTTGGCATCGACCCGCAGAAGATCATCGTCAGCGGCGGCTCCGCCGGCGGCCACCTCGCGGCTTCGACCGCCTTATTCGACACGGTCAACGAACAGGGCGAAGACCTGACCGTCTCCACCATGCCCAACGCCCTGGTCCTGCTGTTCCCGGTGATCGACACTTCCAAGGAAGGCTACGGACAAGCCAAGATTGGCGGCTCCTGGCAGGAGCTGTCCCCGGTTCATCATGTCAGGCCCGGCCTGCCGCCGACGATCACCTTTCATGGCACCGGAGACACGGTCACACCCTTTGCCGGGGCCAAGGCCTTTCATGAGGCCATGCTCAAGGCGGGCAACACGTCCGTGCTCGATGTTCATGAAGGTGGTGTCCACGGTTACCTGATGCGCGAAGAGACGCTGCTTCAGGACACTTTTCAAAAGACCGACGCCTTCCTGAAGAAGCTGGGGCTGCTTTAAGCACGCCCGCAGTGACGGTCATGCCAGCGGATGATTCCGCGACCTTTTACCAAGCCTTCACAAATCTCAGGGCTTTCTGACACATTCGCTTAACAAGGCGGTGGTCTGTTTGGGGTGAAATCGACGGTCATTCACGGCCGCCATCAGGCAGTTCAACCCCGCAAAGACCATGAAAACCATCCATCATCCCAGGATCGTCAGCCTGCTTTCCGCCGCAGGCCTCTTCTGCATCGGCAGCAACGTCCTTGCCGCCCAGCCTAACCAGTCGCCCAATGGAGCGGCATCCATCCCGCGCATGGATCCCTCCAGGCAGCCTCCTCAGGGGCAGCCACCGGTCCAGCCGGCAAAACCCTCGTCCGGAGCACGGCCTCAGCAGCCTGCCGCCGGACAGCCCCTGCCCCCCGGCCTGCCGGCCTCCTTCATCCTGCCTTCCGAGTTCCGCAGTGCCGACGGCAGCGGCAACAACGTCGCCAGCCCCGGCCTTGGCACTCCTGACAAACCCTTCCGCCGACTCGTGCCCGCCGCCTATGCCGACGGTGTTTCGGCGCCCGCCGGCGGCTCACGTCCGAGCGCCAGGGTGGTGAGCAACGCCGTGGCGAGGCAGCCGAACCTGCGGCCTAACCAACGGGGTGCCAGCGACTTCCTCTGGCAGTGGGGCCAGTTCCTCGACCATGACCTTGATGAGACCCCGACGGCCGATCCCGCCGAGGCTTTTCCCGTCGCGGTGCCATCCGGCGATCCTGAGTTTGATCCGAGCGGAAGCGGCACGGTGACCATCGGCCTGAACCGCAGCGCTTATGAAATGGTGGGTGGCGTGCGCCAGCAGAAAAGCGCCATCACGGCCTGGATCGACGCCTCCCAGGTCTATGGCTCCGACGCCGCACGGGCGGCCGCGCTGCGGGCCAACGACGGCACAGGCCGGCTTCGCGTCACGGAAAGCGGACACGGAGACCTGCTGCCCACACACTCCGAGACGCTGGCCGCTCTGCCTCCCGTCCCAGGTTTCTTTGTCGCGGGCGACGTGCGGGTGAACGAGCAGGTCGGCCTGATCGCCATCCACACCCTGTTCATGCGCGAGCACAACTTCTGGGCCGACCTTTATCACGCCGCCAATCCGGAGGCCTCTGACGAGGAGACCTATCAGTTCGCCCGCATGATCGTGGGTGCAGAGATGCAGGCTGTCACCTATCGCGAATTCCTGCCCACGCTGCTCGGCCCGTCGGCGCTCAAGCCCTATCGTGGCTACAAGGCGGACGTGGATCCGACGATCTCCAACGAGTTTGCCACCGCCGCCTACCGCCTCGGCCACAGCCTGCTCTCCCCCACCCTTCTCCGCCTCGGCGCCGACGGCGCTGAAATCGAGGCCGGCAGCCTCTCCCTCGCGAACTCCTTCTTCCAGCCGCAGCAGGTGACCGATCATGGCATCGACCCGATCCTGCGCGGCCTGGCGACAGGCAGGGCCCAGGAACTGGATGAATGGCTCATTGATGACGTGCGCAACTTCTTGTTCGGCGCCCCGGGCGCCGGCGGTTTTGACCTCGCCTCCCTCAACATCCAACGCGGCCGCGACCACGGCCTGCCCAGCTTTGCCCAGATGCGCGGCGCCCTGGGCCTGCGGCCGGTGAAACGCTTCCAGGACGTGAACCCGAACCGCCAGGTGGCGGCCGAACTGGACGCGGCCTACGAAAGCCCGGCGGACATCGACCTCTGGATCGGCGGCCTCGCCGAAGCCGACCGAGCCGGCTCCATGGTGGGTGAAACCTTTCACCGCATCCTCGTGGACCAGTTCACAAGGCTTCGTGACGGCGACCGCTTCTGGTATGAAAAAACGCTGCCCGCCGAAATGGTCCGCATGATCAACGCCCAGACCCTCAGCGTCATCATCCACCGCAGCACGAAGATCGGCCAGGAGGTCGGCCGCAACGCCTTCATGGCTCCGCCACCACGCCGGGGCGGCGTCGCACGCTGAAGCTGCTGCCGCCTTGGTGCAAAGCCCGTGCTGCCTCTGCGGCGCGGGCTTTGTCGCATCCATCGTTGACCACCGCGCCGCCTCTTCGTAGCGGTGGGCATGCGCCTCATTTCCGGCAGCGCGGGTGGCATCCCGCTCGAAGTCCCCAAGTCCGTCACACGCCCCACCCAGGACCGCGTGCGGCAGGCGGTCTTCAACATGCTGGGGGAGCTCGTCCCGGACGCCCGGGTGCTCGACCTCTTTGCCGGCTCCGGTGCCCTCGGCCTGGAGTGCCTGAGCCGCGGGGCCGCCAGCGCAGTCCTTGTCGATCAAGACCGTGGGGCCTGCGAAGTCATCAAACGAAACCTCGCCAAAACGCGGCTTGAAGGCGCCTCCATCCGCCAGGGCGATGTCTTCAAGACCGTGGCCCAGCTTGCCGCAAGTGGCGCGACCTTTGACCTGGCCTTTGCCGATCCTCCCTATGCCCACAAGCCCGGCGACATCGATCTCAGCGCTCGGCTGGCTGCTGATGAACATTTCCAGGCTCTGATTCCCGCCGGAGCCAGCGTCGTTCTGGAAAGCCTGGCCACGCGCAACAACGCCAGCTTCGGGGAGGCCTGGGAGCGGGTGCGTGAGCGTGACTACGGCTCGACGCGCATCGTCTGGCTGAGGAAACGTGCGGACTGAAGCGCCGCCTGCTGACGGCTTGCCTCGACGCGCGGGCAGTGGCATGAAGATTCCGCCGATGTCCCTGACCCTCACCCTGATCCTCTACAACCTGCTGCTGCCGGTCGGCCTGGTCTTCATGCTGCCCGGAGCTCTGCGCAAAATGCGGGCACGCGGCGGACGCTGGTCGGACATGAGCGAGAGGTTCGGCTCTCCCGCTCGTGAAAAACTTGCCGCCATCGCCGCCCTTCCACCCGGTGCCGACCGCCTGTGGATTCATGCCGTCAGCGTGGGTGAGGCCGGAATCGCGATCAAGCTGGTGACACGCCTGCTGAAGCAGCACCCCGCTTCAGGCATCGTCATCACCACCACCACCCCCACCGCCCAGGCGATGGTGCAGGAGTTCGCCAACCGCCACGCGCAGCAGGTCGTGGCGTTGTACTCGCCCGTCGACCTGCCCTGGGTCGGCCTGCGTTTTCTCGATCTCATCCAGCCCTCGCGCATCATCCTCGTCGAGGCCGAGCTGTGGCCCAACCTTGCCTTTGCCGCAGGCCGCCAGGGCATCCCGGTGGCCATGATCAACGCACGGCTTTCCGCACGATCGGAACGTCGCTTCCGACAGCTGGGCTTCATCATCCGACCCATCTTCCGAATGCTGGACCGCGTGCTTGTCCAGGAACCGTCCGACACCGCACGCTTTGCCGCCATCGGGGTGCGGCCTGAACGCATCCAGCACACCGGCAGCATCAAGTTCGACCCCCTGGGGGCCGAGGCCGACCCGGCCCAGGTGGAACGGCTGCGCTCCATCCTGCGCCTGGCGGGCATCGGGGAGGAACGCCGCGTGATCCTGCTCGCCAGCACCCACAACGGCGAGGAGCGGCTGCTGGCCGAGCTCATCCTCCAGCAGAACCAAAAGCATCGCAATCTCGCGCTGCTCATTGTTCCGCGGCATGTCGAGCGCGCCGAATCCATCCTGCCCGAACTGCGCGAGTCCGGCATCGAGGCCCTGAGGCGCAGCGCCGTGACGGCACCCGCCGCAGCCCCTGCGCCCGGCCTGCCCACGCTGCTCATCGACAGCACGGGCGAACTGCGCGCCTGGCAGTGCCTGGCCGACATCGTCATCGTCGGCAAAAGCTTCCTGGCCGAAGGCGGCCAGAACCCTGCCGAGGCGGTCATGGCGAAGAAGCCCGTTCTGTTCGGCCCGCACATGGAAAACTTTGAGGCGCTCGTCGAGCTGCTGCTGAAGCAAGGAGGAGCGGTCCAGGTGCCGGATGTGAAGACGCTGGGAACGGAGCTTGATTCCCTGCTCAGCGACAGCACGCGCCGTCTGCGCCTGGGTGAGGCCGGTCATGCCGCCCTGCGGGCCCACGAAGGCGCCACTGAAAAGACCTTGTTCGCCCTCTTTTCATAGGCACGGCTTTGCAGGAACCCGAAGTCAGAGAACCGAGATCCCTCCCCATGCGCAGCTACCTTCTCGTGGATGGTCACAACGTCATGCATGCCTGGCCGGAGCTTGCCCGACACATGCGCAGCGCAGGAAAGAGGCACCTGGCGAGGACGGAACTGCTTCAGCGCCTGCGGCATCTGCAGGACATGAGAGGCATGCAGGTGGTCGTGGTCTTTGACGGCACCACCGCCAAAGTCACTGAGGAGCGCGAGCCTGAGGGGCTGCAGATCATCTATGCCGACGCCGGCCACACGGCGGATGACCTGATCGAAAAGCTCGTCGCCAGATATGCCAAGGAACGCAGCATGCAGGTGGCCTCCGCAGATGGCATGATTCGCGAAACCATCACCGCCTTCGGCGCCGGCTGGCTGAGCCCGGACATGCTGAAAAGCCTCTGTGACGACGCCGAGCGCGACATGCGCGGCCGCATCGACAAACTGGCCACCCGACGGCGGCTGCTGGCCTGGCTTGGGCTTGGCGGCGCCGGCCTTGCGCTTCCCGCCTGCGCCAGCAGGCCCGAACCCGTCTTTCTAAAGCCGGACGCCCTCAAGGCCGCAGCCTGCTATGCCGGGGAGCGCCGGACGAAATCCCTGCTCATCCGCCAGCATGGAAAGGTCATTCACGAGAGCCACCCCAACGGCGGAGACCGCAGCCAGCCGCAGCGCATCTTCAGCGGCACCAAGGGCTTCTGGGGCCTCGCCGCCATGGCGGCCGTTGAGGACGGCATCATCACCCTGGATGAACCCGTCGCCGACACGCTGAAGGAATGGCGCGAGGACAGGCGGCGCAGCAAGGTGACGCTGCATCATCTGCTCAACTTCACCGGCGGGCTGGAGCGCGGCCTAACCATCCATGAGGACGGATTGGAGAACCGCAACCAGATGGCCTTGAAACGCCCGATGGTCGCCACACCCGGCAAACGCTTCATCTACGGCCCCAGCCAGCTCCAGGTCTTTCACGAAGTGCTGAAACTGAGGCTCTCCGGTGGAAAACGCAGGGAGTCGCCCACGCGTTATCTTGAGCGCCGTGTGCTGCGCCCCCTGGGCCTCGGTCCGCAGCGCTACCTTCCCGACACCGCCGGCAACCCTCTGCTCGCCGCCGGGTTCATCATGACCGCCTCACAGTGGGCGAAGCTGGGCGCCTGCCTGCTGCGGGGCGGGGCGCCGTTGCTGAAACCCGGCTCCTTCGAGACCCTGCTGGCAGGCTCGGATGCCAACGCCGCCTACAGCTTTGGCTTCTGGAACAACCACGCGGCCGACAGCCTGGCACCGCGCGAAATCGACATCGAGGACCAGCTGGAACTGGACTGGGACAAGCAGTCCTGGAGTCGTGTCTGCATCGGCCGGGATGTCCCGTCGGATCTCATCGCCTGCATCGGCAGCGGCTACCAGCGGCTTTACGTCGTTCCGTCGCAGCAGCTCGTCGTGGTCCGCCTTGGCGGCAACGCCAAGTTTCGAGACGGCGACTTCCTAAGGCTGCTGCTCAATTCGTGACCCGCAAAGCGCCGCTTTCCCCGCTGGCACTTTTTCCCAGCAGAACTAGGCTGCGGCAATCGTTTCCATTTCAGCCATGTCCAACACCCTGGAAGCCCCCCAGCCAGCGACGACGAAGCAGCCCGAAAAGACCGAGGCTGGCAACTACTTCGTCTCCAACTACCCGCCGTTCTCCTTCTGGAAGCCGGAGCAGGTGCCCGTCGTGGAGGCTGTCATGCAGCGCCCCGCCCCGCAGGACGTGCCGCTGGGCATCTACTTCCACATCCCTTTCTGCCGCAAGCGCTGCCACTTCTGCTACTTCAAGGTTTACACCGACAAGAACGCCCAGGAGATCAAGGCCTACATCGACGCCGGCATGCGCGAGATGGAGCGCTACGCCTCCACGCCCTACATCCAGGGTCGCAAAGCCCACTTCGTGTATTTCGGCGGCGGCACGCCCAGCTACCTCAGCGTTCCCCAGCTGCGCGACCTGACCCGCCGCATGAAGGATCTGGTGAGCTGGGACGGCGCCGCCGAGGTGGCCTTCGAGGCCGAACCAGGAACGCTCAACGAGGTCAAGCTGTCCGGCATCCGAGAAGTCGGCGTCACCCGCCTCAGCCTCGGCGTGGAAAATTTCGACGATCACATCCTCGAATCCAACGGCCGCGCCCATCGCAGCGGCGAGATTGACAAGGCCTACCGCTTCGCGCGCACGCTGGGCTTTGAGCACATCAACATCGACCTCATCGCCGGCATGATGAACGAGACCGAGGAGAACTGGAAGGTCTGCGTGCAGAAGGCCATCGACCTCGGCCCCGACGCCGTGACGATCTACCAGATGGAGGTGCCCTACAACACCACCATCTACCAGCAGATGAAGGCCGAGGGCAAGGTCACCGCGCCGGTCGCCGACTGGCCGACCAAGCGCCGCTGGGTCAGCTATGCCTTCGACGAATTCGTCAAGGCCGGCTACACCGTCACCAGCGCCTACACGGTGGTGAAGGATCCGCAGCGCATCAAATTTGTGTACCGCGACGCCCTCTGGGAAGGCGCCGACCTGCTGAGCTGCGGCGTGGCCTCCTTTGGCCACCTGGGCGGCGTGCATTATCAGAACCAGGCCGACGTCGGCCCCTACATGCAGGCCGTGGACGCGGGCAGGCTGCCCATCTTCCGCGCCTATGAAACCAGCCATGAGGAGCGCTTCGTGCGCGAGTTCATCCTGAAGATGAAACTCGGCCGCAGCGAGTTCGCCTACTACCAGGAGAAGTTCGGCATCAACCCGCGTCAGTTCTTCGCCACCCAGCTCGAGCGCCTGGCTGCGGAGGGATGGGTCACCCTGACCAACGATGATGTCACCTACAGCCGCGACGGCCTGCTGCAGGTGGACCGGCTGCTTCATGACTTCTTCCTGCCCCAGCACCGCCAGTACGCCCGCTACACCTGAGGAATGACGGATTCCGAAGAACTCACGACGAATTCCAGCTTCCCCGAGGTGATGAACGAGGCCCCCCGACAAGACGAAGACATCCTGGCTCCGCTGATCTTCTTTTACGGCATCGGCAGCACGCGCCCGCGCGTCACCTTTGTCGAGCCGGAGGGCCTGGCCGAGCAGGAGCGCTTTCTGCTCGCGCATGACCGCGACATGACGCCGCATCTGCGTGACTACCACGGCTGCGACATCGACCTGGATGTGGCGGCCCGCGCCCGCATCGGCAACTACCTCGTGCGCGCCTCGGTGCTGCACCGGCGCAGCGACGGCAAGCCCATCGAGTTCGGGGCCATCGGCATTCACCTCGACCTCCTGCCCGAGGAGGCCCAGCAGCTGGTGCTGGAAGGCCGCGTGCCCTTTGGGGCGATCCTGGAACGCTACCAGGTGCCGCACAGCAGCCATCCGCGCGGCTACTTCCGCATCGCCGTGGACCAGCGGCTGGCCGAGCTGCTCGGCGCCACCAGCGGGCAGATTTTGTTCGGCCGCTGCAACGAGCTGCGCCACGGCTCCGGCCGCGTGCTGGCGGATGTCGTCGAGGTGCTGCCGCGCGTCGTCTGAATCAGGGCCTGGAAAGCTTCAGCCAGGCCTCGGCATAACGCCTGCCCAGCTCACGATAGGCCGGCGAGTCGAAGTGAATTTTGTCACCCTTGTGGTTCAGCCCGTCCGCGCTGACAAAGGCGCAGCCGGGCACCTTTCCCGGCAAAGCCTGATGGGCACGGTCCACGGTCTCGATCTCAGGCGTCCAGGGCACGTCGGGGAAACGCCCCATCTGCCCGGCGATGAAAGGCACGTCGGGCGCCTTCAAAAGCTCACGGAAGCGACGGACCAGATCGTGCAGCTTGGCCTCATAGGCCGAGGCGAGCTCCGGTTTGCAGTCGGCCTCCCCCTGATGCCAGAGAATGCCCTTCAGCACGCCCACCGAAAGCGCGGGCACCGCCCGCTTGACCATGTCATCCCAGGGATGGCTTTGGGTGGGCGGATAAAACTCGCCCGGTTTCCAGGAGTCGATGGGCGACCCGCCAACGGCGCAGGGAATGAGGCCGATGGTGACTCCGGGCTCCCTGTCTGCCAGCACCTTCGCAAAGCTGCGGCCCAGGCCGACGCCCACGCTTGGCTTGTCAAAGTGCATCGGGTCCACCGCCGCCGTCCAGCGACCGTCCTTGCCAAGCATCAGCACGCGCGGCAGAGGGGCCTTGTCCTGCTCCTCCACCACCCCGCGTCCGGCCATGTTGGACTGGCCGACGAGCAGGAAGAGATGAAAGTTCTCCTTGGCGGGAAGCTTGATTTCCTGGGCCGTGGCAAGACCGCAGAGGGCGAAAAAAAAGAGCAGGAGCTTCATGGTTGGCACCTCAAGTTATTCGAGCAGCCAGGAGGCAGGCGCCGCCTGGGGATCCTTGCCCTCGCCGCGCAGCCAGAGAGGCAGCGAGCCGTTCATCTCAATCAGCCCGGGCACGTCACGATACTTCGCGCCGCCGGGCAGGAACATCGGGTCGCGATAGTCGAGCAGACTGCCGAAGCGGAAGCCATGCGTGTCCACCGCCGCACGGTCGACCGCCTTGCCCGCCAGGGCGCGGGCGGCGAGAGCCACGGTTCCGGTCTGGGGTCCGAGGGCCGCCAGGCAGACCACCTTCGGACTGGGATGCGAACCGACCCTGGCGTTGCGCAGGAAGCTGACGAGGCTCAGCACATCATGGGTGCGCTGGGCGAAGAGGGCATGATTATAACCAAAGGTGTAACCGGCGAACTCGCGGGGGTTCTTGACCACCCTGGCCTGTTTCACCGGACCGCCTTCCTGGAACAGCAGGTCGGCCCCGACCACGGCGGCTCCGCCCGCGACAAGCGCGCTGACATCCCCGTTCTTCAGGCCCGCACGGCCCGCGTCATCCAGCCAGATCACCACACGGCCGTTCCACTGCTTCGGATAAAGCCAGGTCACGGCCGTCTCCTCGCCATGGGTCTTGTTGACCAGCGTGCCGGTCATCTCCAGGTGATCACCGCGGTCCTGCTTGTCCGCCAGCGTCCACTCCACCTCACCCGCCTGGTCATAGCCGCGGCCGAGGACAGCCTCCACGCCCTGCCTCAGCGCCTCAGCACCCTCCTCCTTGAGCCGCCTGGCCGAGTCCTCCGTGAAGTATTTCAGCAGCCTGCGTTCAAACTCCGGGTCCGCCGCCTTCGGCGCCGGGTGCTGCTCATCCCAGACGCTCAGCTTCTCCGGCGGCAGCGGATCGTAGTCCTGCTCGATCACCGGCGCCGCGAAACCCAGTTTGAAGTGCTTGTTCAGGAAGGTGTAGAAGGCGCTGCGGGTGACGGCGTTGTAGTTGTGCTGGAAGTGCTCGCCACGGAGCAGGAAGACATCGTCCTTCTTCCCATAGGTGGCGTACAGCTTCTGCAGGTCGGGGAAGCCCTTGGTCGCAAGCTCCTTGGTCCAGTCGTTGGCCGTGTTCATGCCCTGGGGCTTGGGCGCAAAAAGCCCGGCAAACTCGACATTGCCCGTGCCGATGCGCAGCAGGCTGGCGTTTTCACAGGTGCAGCCGCCCTGCATGGAGGTGCTGACCATCACGCACGGGAAGGACAGCTTGATGCGTTCGTCGATGGCCGCCAGCAGCATGGTCTGCGTGCCGCCGCCGCTCGCCCCGGTGATCGCCGTGCGCTCGGGATCGACCTCGGGCAGGCTTAACAAAAAGTCCAGACCGCGCACCGCGTTCCAGGTCTGCAGTC
>CAZXPU010000028.1:26903-47799 GCA_964642905.1 uncultured Prosthecobacter sp. | reverse complement strand
CCGGCGAACAGCTCGTCGCAGCCCTCGCCGGTCAGCAGCACCTTCACGGTGTGCCGAGCCTCGCGGGCCAGCAGGTCGAGGGCTAGGGTGTTGGGGTTTCCAGGAGGTGCATCCAGGTGCCAGGTCACCCGGCCAAAATCCTCCGCGAAATGCCTCGCTGAAAACAGGAGCCGGTGGCTGTGCACCCCGGCTTTCCTGGCTGCCTGACTGATCCAGGCATCCTCGCTGACCTCGGGGTCCTCAAAAACAATGGAAAAGCTATGCAGCATCTCCTGCCCAGCCGCCGCTGCGTCCAGGGTGATCAACGAGCTGTCGATGCCGCCGCTCAACTGCGTGCCGAGCGGCACATCGCTGACGAGCTGGCTGCGCACGGCTTTGTTCAGCACCTGCCGGACCCAGTCGCCGTCCTCGCCACCGTCCGTCGCATCGGGAAGCTGCCAGTAGCGCTGCTGCACGAGGTCGCCCGAAGCCGCCTGCCAGCACATTTCATGACCGGGTGGCAGCTGCTGCACGCCGCGCAGAAGCGTGCGGTCCCAGGCCGTGTAGCGAAACATCAGCTGCTCGGGCAGATGCGCCGCTTCCAGCTCCGCACGGAAGCCCGGGTGCTTCAGGAAGGCCTTGATCTCCGAGGCGATGAGCAGCGTGCCATCCGCCAGCCGGGTGTGGTAGAAAGGCTTGATGCCAAAAGGATCGCGCGCCATGCGCACCCGGCCCGTGCCCAGCTCCGCGACCGCGATGGCGAACATGCCCTGGATGGAGGCCAGCGTGACCTGCCATCCGTGCCGCTCAAAGCAGCGCAGGATCACCTCCGTGTCCGAGTGTCCCTGAAACTGGGCGCCCTCGGCGACAAGGCGATCGCGGATTTCACCCGCGTTGTAGATCTCGCCGTTGAACACCAGGACCGTGCTGCCATCGCGGCTCATCATCGGCTGATGACCGGCCGCCGACAAATCCTGAATGCTCAGCCTGGCAAAGCCAAAGCCGCCGTCCGTGCCCTCGGGCAAGACTTCCCCCGGGCGATGCGGGCGGGACGAGCGATGAACGAAGGACAGCGCCTGGAAGCCCTCGTCATCGGGCCCCGGTGGCGGATGCTGCGCAGCATGGCCTCCAGCGTGCCGTCCGCAGGCAGAGGCCGCCCCCCCGGTGAGAAGCAGCCGATGAATCCACACATAAGCCAGGGTTGTCAGACGGTCCGGACGCTGCGCGGAGAGGCCTTCGCCAGGAGGCCCGCACGCCAGTTCATGAAGAAGGACTCCAGCCTGGGCCCGGTCACTCCCAGCAGGGTGAGCACCAGCACAAACTCCACCGCCGCATGCACCAGCGGACGCTGGGTGATGCTTTCCGGAGCGACCTGATCCACCCAGTGATTGAGCAGAAGCAGGATCTGCAGATGCAGAATGTAGCAGGGATAGCTGAGCCGGCCCAGCCAGCGGCAGACAGGCAGGGCGGCCGGCCAGGCCGAAAGCCGGAGATGACCCGCGCCCGAGAGCAGAAACATGAGGCCCGGAATGGCGCTCCAGCCCGCCAGATGGACCGCCCAGCCCGGATACTGCTTGTATTTGAGCGTCGCCAGCAGCACCTCGGACAGCAGGCAGAGGAAGAACGAGCCCAACCAGAAGTTACGCGAAACCGCGAGCCTGCCCTGCTGCCAGTGGGCCGCCATCCAGGCACCGCAGATCCACACGGGAAAGAGCACCAGCGTCGTCCAGACACCATCCACGAAAGCGCTTCCCTCCAGCCGGTGAAACACCTTCCAGGCCACCAGGATCGCCGCCGCCCCGGCCAGGGAGACGCCAACGGACACAAAGGCGGCCTTCGAAGTCGCTCCCCGGGTCATCCGCAGAACCACCGGCCAGGCGGCATAATAGATCAGCTCACAACTCAGGCTCCACGAAGTCTCAAACGCAGGAAAGGAGGTCGTCAGGATGTGGATTCCGGCCAGGCTGGCCACGAACTGCCGCCAGGGCATGGTGGCTTCCGGCGCGCCGCCAAAGTCCTCATGCAGCATCCAGGTGATCACCGCCAGCAGCAGGCCGAGCAGAAACAGAGGGTAAATGCGCGTCAGCCGGGCCAGGCCGTATTTCCACCAGGAAAACGTGCCGTCCTGCACCCCTTTGAGAATCGACCGATGGATGCAGATGCCGGAGATGATGAAGAAGGACCAGACCCAGAAGCCGCCATGGCCCACGGTCGCTCGCATCAGCCGCCAGCCCTCGGGGGCGTCGGCATAGTTCCAGCCAAACTTGTCTGCGATCGCCAGGTCAAAGCAATGCGAAAGCAGCACCATCACGGCGGCAATGCCGCGCAGGGCGTCAATCATCAGTTCGGAGTCCTGGTCCAGTCGCTGGTTCATGGTTAGACCGCTTCAAAGTGCCGCTTCAGGGCAGCAATACAACCTTCCAACTGACTGATCACAAAGCCTTTACAATCCCTGCATCGCCCCCGGCTCCCGCAGGTTCTTCTGAAACTTCGGGGCCAGCAGCCGAATCAACTCCGTCATCACCGTCACGCTCGTCTGCGCATCCCTCACCCTCTGTCCCGACTCCGCTGGCTGCAGGTTGTCCGTCACCCAGCAGGTGATGCTGGCATAGGCCCAGCGATGGTTGATGTTGCGAAAGATGTTGTCCCAGGTGCTGAGCCAGACCCGCCTGGCATTGCTGGGCGTGGTCACATCCGTGCCGATGAACCAGTAGACGTAGTGGGCGCGCAGCCTCCTGACCCCGCCGTCCTTCAGGCGCACCTGCCGTTCCACCAGCAGATCCTTCACCGGCAGAAAACGCCCAGGCAGCACCTCCACGTTCAGCACCGTGGAATCCAGCAGCGTCCAGCCCTGGCCGTCCAGGCAGACCTCCGGGCGATGAATGCTGCGCCTTTCGGCCCCGGCCAGCACCAGCGTCACCTGCGCCACATCCCGGTCCTCCGCCGCACCCGGAGAGCGGTACTGCATCTTCACCATCTGCGTGTCCTCCGGCAGCAGCGCCTTTTCCGCCGCATCCTTTTCCAAAGGCTGCCCAAGAAACCGGCCCACCGCCGTCGGCAGTTCCATCACCACGCCTTCGGCATCTCCGGCCCGGACTTCCGGCGACAGACGGCAGGCAGCCATGCTGCCCACCACGCCGAGAACCATCAGCACGGGCATTTTCCAGCCCAGTTTCATCCTCGGCACCGGGTTCTGCAGCGGTGCTGGATTTCCGGCAGGCATGCCGCCCAGAAGCCGGGAGATTCCCTGAAGCCCCAGCAGCGCAACCAGGTAAACCGCCAGCCCTGAAACAAAGTGGAAGGTGCTGACTTCCTTGTCCTGGTCCCCCACCGCAAACTCCTGCCCGAACAGCATCGTGCCACCGATCAAAAGGAGCAGCCGCGCCATGTTCGCCAGGACCGCCAGCGGAAAGCCTGCGAGAAATAGCAGCAACCGCCCCGTCAGCGACCTCTGCCGAAAGAAGCCAAACAGGGCCGACACCATGAGCAGGGCGAAGAGCGACCTCATGCCGCTGCACGGACCGTCCACCTTCAGGCTGAACAGCTCTCCCGCCGCCCGGTCCGTGCCAGGCGCGGAGATGAGCGCCGTGCCTTCCCGGATCGTGTCGAGGCCGATGCCGTTCAGGACAAAGCTGGTCGTCTCCACCATCAGCACGCGCAGCCTGAACGAAAGCGAGTCCTCCAGGAACACCAGCGGCCACATGAAGCCGAGCATCAGCCAGGCGAAGCCCAGCCGCCGTGCATGAGCCCAGCCCAGACAGCCGACCACGGCACCGGCGAGGAAAAGCTGGATGGCAAAGGCGCCGAGGTAATAGTTGTTCGCCTTGTAACCGCCAAAATAGGCCAGCAGGGCCAATCCAACCGCCAGCAGTCCGGACAGGTGACCCCGCGCCGGCAGCGCGGCAAGCTCCGCCCTCTGCCGCCACACCAGCCAGCCCGCGATCAGCGGAGCCAGCAAGCCATGCTGCCAGGTCGGATCCTTCCAGCGCATCAGCAGTTCCTCCAGCAGCGTCAGCCGGAAGGCGCCATAGCCTGCGGCATAGGGCTGGAAGGCCAGCAGCAGGGCCATGGCCGCCGCCACAAGGATTAAAAAGAACCTGCCACTCATCAAATCACGCTTTTTCCCTTCATGCAGGTTGCCATGCGGCGAATTACCGCAGAATTTTTCCGACAATGCGGCTGCTGATTTTCAAGGTGAACCAACTGGGCGACAACGTCGTGTTCCTGCCCGTGGTCCAGGAGCTGCAGCGCCAGCATCCGGACTGGCGCATCACCGTCTGCACCAGCCCTGTGGCGGCACCGCTTTATCAGACCACCTGTCCGCAGATTCAGACGCTCGAGTTCAGCACCCGCGAGTTCAACGACGCCTGGCGCCATCCGCTGGAGCTTGCCCGGCTCATCCTGCAGTTCCGCCGCCTGCCGCAGGACGCCTGCCTGCTCGGCAACGATCAGGGCAACGTGGCCCATCTTCTGAGCCGAATCACCGGAGCCTGCCGCTGCGTCGGCCCGCTCATTCACGAACGCCATCTCGGAAGGCTGCTTCATGCGCGGGTGCCGGTGGATTTCACCGAGCCCGATCCCCGGCAGAACTGGCGTCTCGCCCAGGCTCTGGACCCCGCCCTGCCGGAAACGATCCCAGCCCCCGACCTCTCGGCCTTCGGAAAGGCGGATCACGAAGGTGTCTTCATTCATGCCGGTGCCAGCCGGGATTACAAAAAGTGGCCGCTGGAACGCTTCATCGACCTCGCCAACCGGTTGTCCAAGAACGTGCCCGTCCGATGGATGGACCAGGGACAGGAAGCTGAATCGATCCTGTCCGCGGCGGTCGAGCGGGTGAGGCCCGGATCTCTGGGCGACCTGATCCGCCACATCGCCGGAGCCCGCCTGTTCATCGGCAACAACTCCGGCCCGATGAACATCGCCTCCGCGCTGGGAGTGCCGGGCCTCATCTTCAACGGCCCGTCCACGCCTTCGTGGGATCCCTTCTGGCATCGCGAACGCTTTACGCTGCTGCGCGATCCCACCCTGTCCTGCCAGCCCTGCGACCAGGCGACCCGGCCCGTCAATGCCTGCCTGAACACGGCCGAACCGATGGCCTGCATGAAGCGCTGGACGGTGGAGAAGGTGCATCAGATGACCCTGGACAAGCTCAACGGCTCAGCATGACCGCCGCCACCAGAGCGAGCGTGAGCTGAGCTGGAACGGCACGAAGCCGGATTCAAACAACACGCGTCCCATCAGCGCGGTCTCCTCCGCACCATGGGTCTCCGTGACCACAAACCGGGTGCGTTGCAACACCTCTCGCCCCCCCGCCAGGGCAAGGCCGCCAAAGCCCTCGATGTCACACTTGATGAGCAGCACCTCCGGTTCGGTGATCAGGCCGTCAAGACAGCGCACCTGCACCCTGCGTCGCTGTTCCCCGCCGGCGGCGGCGACGCTTGTGGTGCCTTCCAACGGATCGGAAAAACAGATCTCCACCGGTTCGGCATCCTTCTCCGCCACCGCACAGCAGACCGGACTCCACACGGTCCCCGGATGACAGAGCGCCAGACGCTGCGTGGTGTAGTCGAGCGATTCCTGCATCATCTCCAGACCCGTCACCCGTGCCCGCGGATTCAGGTGAAACCACCAGCGCACGCTCATGCCCAGGTTCACGCCAAGGTCGAGGACGACCGGCGCCGGGTGATCGCGCAGGGCCTGCTCCACCTCCGCACAGCGCAGTTCGCCAAGGCAGAAGTTGTCCATCAGGCTGCGGGCCTCGTTCCGCCGGATCAGCGGACCGAAGCCGGGCACCGCCACCGGTGCGGGCAACCCGGTGAAGACCAGGTCACACCAGGCCAGCCAGGCGCCACGCCAGCCGAAATGTCTCCAGCCTTTGATCAAGGCGAGCGGCAGCGAGACCAGGATCTCGCGAACGTAGATGAGGAAGCGGCGAAACATGAAGGGATCAGGGCCGGACGGCGGTGGCAAAAAGATCGGGCTCGGCACTGTGAAGGTCCAGCCCCTCCACGGCTCCTCCACCACCATGACGAAGCATCAGCACGACCCGGCACAACCGGTAGAACAGGAAGCCAAGAAACGCCCGCGCCCTTCCGCCCGGCGAGCCTGAGCCGTAGTGCCAGCCGCGCACCTTCGGCTGCACAAAGCCGCAGGCCCTCAGGCACTGGGCCAGGCTGGCGGGCGTGTGGCCGGACTCATGGGTGAAGTCGCCATAGCGCGTCGCGCCGGCCAGCGGGCTTTGCGCATTGAAGGTGAGCATCCACAAGCTGCCGCCCGGCTTCAGCGCCTTGTGCGCAGCCAGCAGGAAGCGGATGAACTCGTCCTTCGTCATGTGCTCGATCACATCCTTGGCATGCAGCAGGTCATAGGCTCCGGGATTCGCCTCCAGATGCTCGATCAAATCCGCCTGCACCCAGCGGACGCCCGCCTTGTCATGACTGCGGGCGATGAACAGGTCCGATTCCGAGGCATCCACGCCGGTGAGGTGGGTGAACCCCTTCCCCGCCAGCCAGCCCAGCCATTCACCCTTGCCGCAACCCAGGTCCGCAACGGCCAGGCCAGACTGCCCGGATGGCATCGGATACACCGCCTCATACTGGGCCACCTGCTGGCAGGGCGCATAGGACTTCTGGGCGCTGAAGGCCGCCGAATAGTTCCGATACAAGACGTCGCGATAAAGGCTCATGCAGGTGCGGTTTCGAGTTCGCGGGTGCGGCGACGGGCCAGGAAACGAGCGCGCCAGCCCAGGCAGGCCGCCTCCAGCCGCACCCCCCAGATCAACATGTTCAACATCACCAGCAGAAACAGCAGCACGGAAGCCGATCCGGGGCTCATCGACAGCTTCCAGGCGCGCATCCAGGCCACGCCCAGATCCAGCAGGACCTGGTGCAGGATGTAAAGCGGATAACTCAGCAGACCGCACCCGCGGGCCAGGGCCGCCAGCCTCCGCCACTCGTTCCACGCCGCCCCTCCCAGCACCGTCAGCAGCCATCCAGGCGTCACGAGCCAGCTGAGCGCCGTCATGACCGTGGTCGAGGCGTCCAGCTTCAGCGCCCAGGCATTCGCGGCATAACCTAAAAGAATCCAAAAAGCCCCCAGCGGCAGCATCCATCGCTTCGCCACCGGCTCCAGCCGCCCCCACTCCCCGGCCAGCCAGGCACCGCCGAGCCACAACGGAAACTGCGCGGCCACCAAGGCCATCGGCAGAACCCAGGTCCCCTCCGCCTCGCCCATCCAGCGTTTCCAGATCACCATCAGCACAGCGGCGCACCCCCCCGAACTCAGGACCGCCAGCAGCACGGCCCGCCGCGTCCGCCAGCCGCAGAGCACCAGCACCAGCGGCCACAGCGCGTAATAAACCGCCTCATAGGTGAGGCTCCAGGCAGGCTTCAGGGAAGGCATCACTCCGGTCACTCCCTGCATCATCAACAGGTGTGAGGTCAGCCGCCCGCCTCCCGGCCAGCCTGAAAACAGCAGCACCAGCACCAGCGCCACCAGATAAACCGGATACAGGCGCGTCAGCCGGGCCGCCGCATAATCCGGCATCAGCGCCTCGCCACGCCGACGCTGGGCCAGCACGGAACGATGAATGCAGAACCCGGACAGGACAAAGAAGCCGTTCACCCAGAAGCCGCCATGACCCAGGGTCAGTGACAGCCATTCAGGAAGTGCGGCTTGTCCCGCCACCTGCTGCCCGGATTCCAGCGCATGAGCCGCCAGCACCATCAGCGCCAGCCCGCCCCGCAGCAGGTCGATCACGACGCCTGCCGAACCTTCCTTGAGACTGTCGCGCTCCGTCTTCATGCCTGCAGCCTCCGTTGAATGAACGCCGCCCAGCGCCCGGCGACGGCTTCATGGGAATACAGCCTGCGCGTGCGCTCCATCTGCTCCGCGGCCAGCCCGGCGCGCCTCGCGTCGTCCAGGCGATACATTTTCAGCAGCCCGCTCAGCGATGCCGTGTCGCTGTGACGAAACACCGCCTCCGGAAAACCGATGACCTCGGCAATCGCACCACTGTCCGAACCCAGCGTCGCCACCCCGCAGGCCATGGCCTCGATCAGCACATGACCGAACTGCTCCTCCCAGCAGTTCCTCATGGAGCGCACCGGCTGGCTTGCGAGCACGAAGAGGTCGAGGCAGCGGAGGAACTCGGGAATCTCCCAGTGCGGCCTTGGCGGCAGCAGATGCAGCCAGGGCAGCCGCCGCGCCTGCTCCTCCAGCCAGGGCTTCATCGGCCCCGCACCGAGCAGCGCCAGATGCACCGGCTGATTTTCCCCGCAGGCCTCCACAAGCTCACGCAGGCCCTTCTCGGCCGTCAGCCGGCCGCAGTAGCCGACCACCAGGCCCTGCTCGGGAAGGCTCAGCCGACGCCGCAGCTCCAGGCGTTCCTCCGTTGAAGCGGGCGCATGATTCGTGAGATCGACGCCGAGCTGCGCATCCACATGCACGTCCTCCGGACGCGCGCCGCGCTTCACCACCAGGGCTTTCGCCGCCTGGTTGCCGGCGATGATGAAGCCCGTCGTCGCCGTCATCGCGCGATAAATGAAGGACAGCAGCCAGCCCTTCCAGCCCGGGCGCTCGACATTCTCCCAGGTGAACTCGCCGAACAAACATTGCGGTTGCAGCAGCCCGGCCAGCAGCCTCGCCTGCCAGCGCACCACCGCCCAGGGCTCGTTCTCCACCAGCACCACGTCATAACGCCGGCGGCGCATGACCCGGGCCAGCCCCGCATAAAAGAAGGTGGTGATGCTGCGCCTCGAACGCGGCAGGCGCACCAGCTCGTAGGCACGCAGGCCGGCGTCGTCCTCGTTGTCAAAGTCCGAGGCCGGGCGCCCCAGGATGACACCGTCCTCCAGCGTCGAAGTGACGCAGGCGAGGTCAAAGTGCGCGGCCAGCGCCTGGATCTTCTTGCGGTTCTCCAGGGCCGCGTAGGGATGACCGATGAGCAGCAGGCCTGGTTTAACGGACGACATGCGATGAAGGAGCCGGCCGGGCGCGCCGGAACCGGTGTGACAGCGCCGGGTGAGGCAGGGGTTCCGTCCTCACCGGACGTGCCGGGGCCGGGGAGGACGCAGGAAGAGGCGCAGGTCCCGCCACCGCCTGCCCGCGGGAGCCATGCAGCGCCAGGGATTCGACCATGCCCAGGAACAGGAAGGTGAGCAGGTTGAGCGGGAACGTGCCGAACACGCTGCCCTGGATGAGGGAGGCGACCAGGAAGCCCAGGGGCACCGCCAGCAGCAGCGAGGCGACCCGGTGTTCGGCGGGGTTTTTCAACCGCCAGACACAGGCATGGAAATGCCGCAGCAGCAGGGCTCCGGTGAACAGCACCGCCAGCAGGGCAAGCACGCCGTAGCGCACGAGCAGCGTGCTGAGCGGATCATGGTTGTAGAACTCCGGATCATCCTGCCCGCCGCGATCAGGGCCGAAGCCCAGCAGGCTGTAGGCGCGCGGATTTGCCAGCACCTGCGAAAAGCCGACCAGGCGCTCGGTGTAGGTTCCCACCCGCAACATTTGTTCGGCAAACGTGTTGCCGCCCGCCATCTCGGCCATCTTGTTCATCGCCGCAGGCATCTTCTCCAGAAGCCAGCCGGAGCTCAGCACCAGCGTGACAAAGAAGACCGCCACCCCCGCGTAAAACAGCCGCAGCCGCATCCGGCCGTGAAACAGCCAGGTCGCCATCAGGCCCACCGGCATCAGCACGAAGGCGGAACGCACCGTCGAGCAGGCCAGCGCGGCGACAAAGACCGGCGTCAGCACCAGGGCCAGCAGCCTTGAAAAACGCACCCGTGCCGCCTTCATGTCCCGATGCCCGGCCACGGTCCACAGCGCGATGAGGCAGGCGCCCGAGGCAAAGCCCAGGGCCGTGGGGGAGTTCAAGGTGGAGAACGCGCGCACCTCGTTCGCGATGATCTGCTTCACCTCGATCGAAAGCCCGGTGAGCAGGTACTCGACCTCGAAGTCCTGAAACCCGACCGTCTGCTGGATGATGCCATAGACCGCCACCGGCGCGTAGACGATGACCAGCAGGCGCAGCGTGCGCAGCACCGCCGCCAGATCCGGCAGGAGGAAGGGCAGCACGAACAGCAGCAGCGAATACAGGCCGTTGTTCGCCACCTCGGAAAGGATCGTCGAAGGCCGCAGCCCGCGCTCACGCGCCGCCATCAGCGCCACCACCACCATGCCCGCGCCGGCGGCGAACAAACGATGCAGATCCCGCCGTGTCAGCGGATGGCGGCCCAGCAGCGCGCCGCCCATGACGCTCAGGCACAGCCCGCAGAGCATCAGCGGATGCACGCCAAGGATGTAATAGAGGTCGAGCTGCGTCACGTTGCCCGACATCACGGTCAGCCGTTTGATGAGGTCCATGTAGCCTGAGGAGACGATCCACAGCACGAACCCGATCCGGGGCGACACCAGGCAGAGCAGGAAGCCCCCCACCATGAGCAGGAAGCACATCTCGCTGATCGAGTTCCCCTGCGTCAGCATCACGGAGAACACCCCGTAGAGGATCATGCACATCCCGATCAGGAGCGCGAGGATCTGGCCGCCGCGTGTGTCGTTCATGGGTTCTCGAGATCTTGAAACGCCGCCGTGCGGCGCCGGCTACGAAAGCAGCGCCCGCCAGTGTTTGAAAAGCGGGGTGACGCCCAGCGAGGCAAGCTGCAGCCCGCCCAGCGGACGCAACGCAGGCAGCAGCAGCGAGGTGATGAACCAGGCCAGCGTGTAGCCAGCCACCGTGGCCCAGGCGGCGCCGACGGCCCCATGAACGGGGATGAGCCACAGGTTCAGCAGCACATTGAACACCAGCCCAAGCAACACGCAGCGGATGCTCCAGGTCGTCTTCTGCTCGATGACCAGCAGGATGCCGCGCATCTCCCCGTGCAGCAGCGGCAGGGTCGCCAGGCTGTGCACCCAAAGCACGGAGGCGGCGGAGGCAAAGGCGGGGCCGTAAAGCAGCTCCACGATCCGGCCGCCCGCCACAATCCAGAGCAGCACCGCGCCGTAGCCCAGCAGCGTGCAGATGCCGAACAAGGCCTGCTGCCGGCGGCGGTAAAGCCTGCCGTCCTCGTGATAGGCCCTGGAGAGCAGGGGCATGAAGCTGGTGATCATCAGCGGAGCAGAGGCATACACGAGTTCCGAAAGCCGGGTCGCCGCTGCGTAAATGCCCGCCTCGGCAGGCCCGCGCAGGTGGAAGAGCAGCATCTGATCGGACTTCAGCAGCAGCAGCGTGCCCGCCTGGGCGGCCAGCAGCGGCAGCGATTCACGCAGCAGGCCGCGTGCGATCCCGGCATCCCATTGCCGAAGCTCTCCCAGCCAGCCACGCCGAGCACACCAGGCCAGGGCGATGAGGATGCCGGCCGCGGATTCCAGCGCGAGGCTGAAGGCCAGCCAGCCCAGGGATGCACCCTGCCAGATCATCACCGCGCGGATGGCGGAGGAAAAAAGGTTCGCCACCAGGGTGAGCTTCGCCGTGCGTTGCGACTGCTGTGCCGCATCCCAGCGCGCCAGCACGCTTTGATAGGCGTTCAGCACCAGCGGCGCATACAGCACGAAGCCGATCTGCAGCATCTCCACGCCGCCCGAGGCCCAGGCCAGCAGGCAGCCGAGCAGCGTGCAGCCAAGGCCGGACAGCAGCATCACCCGGAAGGCGCTGGCAAACACCAGGCCGGATACCGCCGCAGGACGCACGGCCAGCTCCTTCACCAGGACCTGCTTCAGCCCAAGCTCCGACGCGTGCCCCATCCACGTGCCGATCAGCACCGCCGTGCTCAGCACGCCGCTCTTTTCCGGCCCCAGGCTGCGCGTCAGCCAGGCTCCCACCAGGAAGCCCGTGGCCATGCGCACGACCTGCGACAGGGTCAGCCATGAGAGGTTTCTCAGGACCATGCAAAAAAGGCGCTGAACTTCAGCGCAAAACTCACTCCTTGAACGCCGCCTCGACGTACTCGCAGAGCACATGCCCGGCCAGCAGATGGCATTCCTGGGCAAAGGCGGTCACCGGCGTGGGCACGCAGTAGGCGTGATGGGCCAGCGCGGCGCAGTCGGCACCGTTCTGCGCCGTGAAGCTCACCACCACACAGCCCTTTTCACGTGCCGCCCGCAGCCCGGCGACGACGTTTTTGCTCGTGCCCGAGGTGGAGATGCCCACCACCACGTCCCCCGGCTGCGCCAGGGCCTCGACCTGCCGGGCAAACACGGTTTCAAAGCCGTAGTCGTTGCTGTGCGCGGTGAGGATCGAGGTGTCCGTCGTCAGGGCGATGGAAGGCAGCGCACGACGGTTGGCACGATACCTAACCACCAGTTCGGCGGCCAGGTGCTGCGCATCGGCCGCGCTGCCGCCGTTGCCGAAGAACAGGACCTTGCGGCCCGCCTTCAGGGCCGTGACCCAGGCGTCGGCGATGGCGGAGAGCACCTCACGGCACTCCTCCAGTCGGTTCAAGGCGGCAAGATGGCCATCCAAGTGGCCCCGGAACAGGGTGGAGAAATCAGACATGGCTGGAAAAATGGAATCTTAGTCCTCGAAGGCGGCAAGCAGCTCGTCCTTCATCACCCGGGCGGTGCCGAGCTTGCCCACGACGATGCCGCTGGCGTGATTCGCGATGTCGGCGGCGTCCTCGGCGCTCAGGCCGGCGGCGAGCGCCAGCGTGAGGAAGGCGATGGCGGTGTCGCCGGCGCCGGAAACATCATAGACTTCACGGGCGCGCGTCGGGATGTGATGCGGGTCGCGCCCGCGCTGGAACAGCATCATGCCGTGTTCGCCCAGGGTGACGAGCACCTTGCCCACGGCCCATTGGTCGAGCAGCTGCTCGCCGACTTCGAGCAGGCGCTTGTCCTGCAGCGGCGGCCCGGGGCTGCGCACATCCTGGATCCCGGCGGCGGCAAAGGCCTCCAGCCGGTTCGGCTTCACCAGCGAGGCTCCGCGCCAGCTCAAAGGATTGCGCGGGGAAGGATCGACCGTGACCAGCTTTCCAGCAGCCTTGGCGAGGGTCAGAACCTGGTCCACGAAAGCCTGGGTGACGAAGCCTTTGCCATAGTCCTCGATGATCAGGCCGTCGAGATCCGGCAGCATGGCCTCGACCCGGCGGGAAACCTCCTCCAGCTCGGCGGCCGAAAGCTTCTCCACCGTCTCACGGTCCACGCGCACCACATGCTGCTGACGCGCGATGATGCGTGTCTTCGCGATGGTCGGCAGCGTCTCGCTTTCCAGCATCGGATCCGTGTTGACGCCCTCCTCATGGAGCAGGCGCCTCAGCTCGCCCGCCGAACTGTCTTTGCCGACACGGCCCATGAGGTAGGCGTGCGGCGTGAAGGCGGAGAGGTTGCGCGCCACGTTGGCCGCGCCGCCTGGAAAGGTCGTCTCCTTGGTCACCTCGACGATCGGCACGGGGGCCTCCGGCGAGATGCGCCGCACCGCGCCCCAGATGAAATGATCCAGCATCACGTCACCGATGACGAGAATGCGGCAGCCCTGCATGCGCTCGATGGCGTCACGGGCGGTGGCGGTGGTCAGCATGGGAACGTGAGGTTCAGCCTTGGGCCCGGCGGGCGCGCACGGCCGCCGCCAGCTCATCGAGCATGGCCTCGGTGGTGGCCCAGTTCACGCAGGCGTCGGTGATGCTCTGGCCGTAGGTCAGGGGCTGGCCCGGCTTGGCGTCCTGGCGGCCTTCGACGAGGTGGCTTTCAATCATCACGCCGGTGATGGAACGGCTGCCATTGCCCATCTGCTCGGCCAGCGACTGAGTCACCAGCGGCTGCTTGCGGAAATCCTTCAGGCTGTTGCCGTGGCTGCAGTCCACCATGACGCTGGCGGGAAGGCCGCGGGCGGTGAGCTGGCTGACCACGGCGTCGATGGAGGCCGCGTCAAAGTTCGTGCCGGCCTTGCCACCGCGCAGAATGACATGGCAGGCATTGTTGCCCTTCGTCTTCACGATCGCGGCCACGCCGTCCTTGGTCACGGACAGGAAGCAGTGCTGGCCCGCCGCCGCCTGGATGGCGTCCAGCGCGACCTGCACGCCGCCGTCAGTGCCGTTCTTGAAGCCCACCGGCATCGAAAGGCCGGAGGCGAGCTGACGATGCACCTGGCTCTCCGTGGTGCGGGCGCCGATGGCCCCCCAAGAGACCACGTCCGCAATGTACTGCGGCGTGATGACGTCGAGAAACTCGGTGGCCGAAGGCACGGCCATGCGCGTGAGCTCAATCAGCAGGCCGCGCGCCTCGCGCAAACCGGTGTTGATGTCGTAGCTTTCGTTCAGGTGGGGGTCGTTGATGTAGCCCTTCCAGCCCACCGTCGTGCGCGGCTTCTCAAAATAGACGCGCATGAAGATCTCCAGGTCCTTGCCATGATTCTCACGCGCCGCCTGAATCAGCTGGGCGTATTCCAGGGCGCTCTTGTGATCGTGGATCGAGCAGGGGCCGACCACCACGAGCAGGCGGTCATCCTGACGGTTGAGGATCGCCTCCGCACTGCGGCGGGAGGACTCGATGAACGCCGCACCCGTCTCATTGAGGGGAAGGTCGTGCATGAGAAGCGCCGGCTGGATCAGCGGCAGGATCTCCGCCACGCGAAGATCGTCGGTAGGATGGGACTGGCTCACAAAACAGAAAGGTAGGCGGGTTCAGCGAAAAAGGGTTTCAACATGGGCGCTTTGAGCCGCTTGGCAAGAAGGCGAATGCTTCAAGGAAAGCTGCCGCCCCCGGTCGGGCAGCCTGCGCCGCCACCGCTCGCGCCGTGGTGCAGTCCGCGTTCAGGAGCGGTGGATCAACGCTCCCAAGGTCTGCCCCAGGCCGTTCGGCAGGGGTCATGCGGATTCTATGAATTACGGAAAATAGAGTCGTTCATTTATTTTGGAAAGATTTATATTCCGGCACAGTGAGATTTTTTCACAATAAGATCCCTCTCCAAGGAAAACCCATCCATTCACTCAGAATCAACCTTTTAACCCGGCTCAAAAGCCAAGAATTCAGACCTCCAGCTGGATGCCCAGCTCACAAACCTGACGCGGGGGCAGGTCAAAATAACCCGTGGCTGGCCGGGACATGCGACTGAGGGTGACATAGAGTCTCTTCCGCCAGCGGGCCATGCGACCGGGGCCGTTGGTCAGCAGGATTTCTCGGCTTTGGTAGAAGGTGATGCCCGCTTTTTTCAGCTTGGTCTTGTCGGCCAGAGCCTGGATGAGGTCCTCAAATACCTGGGGCGATTCAGCGAAGCCGTAACGGAGGACCACACGATAAAACTCCTCGCAGTACTCCTCGACCTCATGGCGGGTCGTGTCATCCACATAGGGCGTGTCTTCAAACCGCACGGTCAGCAGGATGACCTGCTTGTGCAGGGCCTTGTTATGCTTGAGATGATGCAGCAGGGCCAGGGGCAGGCCGTCGGCGCTCGCGGACATGAAGACGGCGGCGCCGGGCACGCGGATGATGCGGTCCTTCAGGATTTCATCCACCAGATACTGCACCGGCAGGCGACCGCGCTGCATGGCCTGAAACAGCACCGCGCGGCCGTCGGTCCAGGTTTTCATGATGATCCAGACGCCGCTGGCGATGACGAGAGGGAACCAGGCGCCGTCCTTAAACTTCACCAGGCTGCCGGAGACGTAGCCGAACTCGATGCAGGCAAAGACCAGCACCGGCAGAAAGGCCTTCCAGAACGCCCAGCCCCAGATGCGGCGGGACACGAAGAAGAACAGGATGCTGGTCAGGAACATCTCCATCGACACCGACAGGCCGTAGGCGGAGGCGAGGTTGCTGGAGGTCTTGAAACCCGCCACCAGGGCGATGCAGCAGACCATGAGCAGGAAGTTCACCTGCGGCATGTAGATCTGGCCGCGCACCTCGGGGTTGGTGTGGATGATCTTCAGTCGCGGCAGGTAGCCCAGCTGCACGGCCTGCTGAGTGAGGGAGAACACGCCGGTGATCATGGCCTGGGAGGCGATGATGGTGGCGGCGGTGGCGAGGATGATCATTGGCACCAGCAGCGCCTGGGGCACCAGCTTGAAGAACGGGTGCTCCACCGCCTTCGGGTCATGAATCACCAGCGCCGCCTGGCCGAGGTAGTTCAGCACCAGGCAGGGCCAGACGAGCAGGAACCAGGCGCGTTGCAGCGGCTTTTTGCCAAAGTGGCCGATGTCCGCATAGAGTGCTTCACAGCCGGTCACCGCCAGCAGCACCATGCCCATGATGACGATGCCATGATAGCCGTGATGCGCCAGGTAGCTGACGCCCCAGTGCGGCGACAGCGCCTGGATGACCCCCGGATGCTCGGCAAACCGATAGATGCCCAGCCCTCCCAGCGTCAGGAACCAGACCATGGTGATCGGCCCGAAGGCGACCCCGATCTTGGCCGTGCCGTGGCGCTGCACCAGGAAGAGGCCGAGCAGGATGACCACCGAAATCGGGATGACCCAGGAATGCAGGCTGGCGTTCAGCTGCTCCAGGCCTTCCACGGCCGAGAGCACGGAGATCGCCGGCGTGATCATGCCGTCGCCGTAAAGCAGTGAAGCCCCAAACAGCACCACCAGAACCACAAAGGCCTGCCCGCCTTTGCTGAGGGCTTCCTTTTTCGACCGCAGCAGCGACAGGAGGGCAAACATCCCCCCTTCCCCCTGGGCGGTGGCATTGCTCAGAAAGCTCAGGTACTTCACCGCCACCATGATGGTCAGCGACCAGAACATCAGGGAGACCGGACCGTAGACCATGTCCACAGGGTCGCCCACCTTGTAATGGGCATGGGCCAGGCACTCACGAAGGGCGTACAACGGGCTGGTGCCAATATCACCAAAGACCACCCCCAAGGCCACAAGGGCCAGGGACCAACTGTTGGAAGACTTGTTTTCGGACATGGAGTGTCTCCGGCAACCCGCTGGGCTGTGGGGGATGGTTTGCTTAGCCGGATGCCCCTGGTTTGCAACCGGCAGTCTGTACCTTGTCCACCCTCCCTTGTTCCATTGAACCCATCGCCTGGCACGCCTGTCATAGCCCGGTCGTTGACAATCGCATGCTTACAGGTGAATTTTCACAAATGCCTCGGATAGACATCCCCCGCAAATCCATCTACCGGCTTTCCATCTATCAGCGCTGCCTCAGCAAGCTGAAGGAGAACGACGTGGACACGGTGTCTTCCGAAGCCCTGGCCAAGGCCGCCGGGGTGAAGCCCACCCAGCTGCGCAAGGACCTGACCTACTTTGGCCAGTTCGGCACCCGCGGGCTCGGATACAATGTGGAGGCGCTCAGCAGCACCATCGCCCAGGTGCTCGGCCAAAATCACCTGCAGCCAGTCATCCTCGTCGGCGTCGGCAACCTCGGCTCCGCCCTGCTCCGCTACGGCGGCTTTCGCAAGGAAGGCTTCGAGGTGGCGGCGGCCTTCGACCTGTCTCCCCGGCCTCAGATCGGCCTGCCCACACCCATCCTGCCCATGCAGGAAATGGCGGGGTTCATTGAAGCCAACCAGGTGAAGATGGCCATCCTCACCGTCCCGGCCAGCAGCGCCCAGGCGGTGACTAACCAAATGGTCGTCGCCGGCATCCAGGCCATCCTGAACTTCTCCCCCACCATCCTCGACGTGCCCGAGCATGTCGTCGTCAACAGCGTGGACCTGGCCGTGGAGCTGGAAAACCTCAGCTACTTCATCCGCTGACCCGCCCGGCTCACTTCAAGGTCTGGATGTAAAGAATGAGGCTCTGGATCTGCGACTCGTTCAGGATGCCTGCATAGATCGGCATGCCGGTGTCGAACTTCTCAAAGCCCTTCACCACCCGGGCGCTCGGATTCAGGATCGACTCCTTCAAATACGACGCATCCGCCTTCACCCGGCCCTTGATGCCCTTGGCGATGTCGCGCTCACTGCCGAACAATCCCTTCCAGCTCGGCCCGACCTTGCCCACCGTGCTGCCGTCGGTGCTGTGACAGGCCATGCAGCCAAACATTTGGTACAACCGCGCCCCTTCCTCCGCCGTGGGCTTCACCTGCACGGCGGCGGTGGCGGCACGTGGCGTCAGATCGACCTTGATGTTGCCGAAGCCCTCCTTCTCTCCGTCAAACTTCGCCAGCTCCCAGGGCGTGAAGTAGGCGGTGTTCTCCGCCTTCAGGCCCTCGACGCTTTTTAAACCCCAGCCGATGCGCATCTGGCTGACACCCGCCTTCATGTCCGGAAAGCCGACAAGAACGCTCAATCCATCCTGGCTCAGGTAGGCGCTGCTTGCCGTCATGAACTCCTGCCCCGTGCTGCCATCGGGCTTCAGATGCGGGCTGCCATAGTCGGCGGTGCGCCGGTAGTTCCAACGCTCGGCGCTGTAACTGGCGGGGTCGGTGGCCAGCTTCGGGTCCAGCTTTTCATTGAAGCGCAGCAGCACGCCCTTGTCGGTGGGCGTCACCTCCTTCAGCAGCACGCGCGGCTTGCCCGTCCAGCGCATGCGGGCCAGGCCGCTCAGCTTGGTCGCCACCGTGCCCCAGACCTGGAAGCCGACGATGTAAAGCTGGCCGTCCGCCGGATTGATCACGGCGTTCAGCGTCGGGAAATCGAAGTCGCGCGACCAGCTCACCACGGCAGCCTGCGGACGGGACAGGCCGGAGGGTGGCTGCTTCTTCATGAGCACGCGGAACAGCTCGGGCCGGTTGTAGCCGATGTGAATCAGCTCATCGTTGACCGGCCCCATCTTCGCACCAAGCAGCCAGGTCTGCGTCACACCGCTCGGATTCACAGGATGAGGGATCCAGGTCAGCGGCTCGGTGATGGTCTCCGGATACTCCTCCTTGGGCGCCACCGTCGGCAGATGGCCGTAGAAATGATGATGCTCGATGATGTGCAGCGGTGTCGAGGGCACATAGTTGCCCTGCTGATCGCTCGCCGTCACCAGGCCTGTCTGCGGGTTCACGCCGATGAAGGGCTGGCGCAGGCCGTAGCCGATGACCTCCATCGACTTCCCGTCCGCCGCAACCCGGATGACCGTGCCGTTGTGCTTGCCTCGCGTGGTGCCTTCCTGGCCGCCTTTGGAGAGGTAGAGCGCTCCGTCCGGCCCCAGCTTCATGGAGTTGGGAAACTCCCGCGTCTCCGCCGTCTGGGCAAAGAGATTGCAGAACATCTCATAGCGGTCGCATTCACGATCCCCGTTTGAATCCACCAGGTGCCAGATGCCGCTGCGATCAAAAACGAAAAGCTCTCCGTTTCGTGCCACGATGCTCATCGGCTCGTGCAGCCCCGAGGCGAAACGTTTCCAGGTGACGTCTTGAAGATCGCCCTTCAGGCCGGAGATCAGCCAGACATCGCCGTCAAAGGTCACGCCCGCCGCCTCGCCCGGATCATTGAGGAAGGCGAGGTCCGCCAGCCGCACGTTGCGCCTCCAGGGATTCGGCACCGGCAGCGGAATCGTGTCGAGCACATAGGCGTCCTGCGAGGTGGAGAGGGTGGCCTGGGATTTTACCGCCTGGGGCCAGTGCTGCTCTTGCTGGCGAGAGTTGCGGCCAGCTTCCTGCAGACCGAGACCCTCCTGAAGTCTCACGAGCGAGTTGCGAAACATGGTCACGGTTACCTGCCTTTTCGCTTCAGAAGCCTGGAATCTGACGACGGCATGGCCGAGGCCTTGTTCGAAGATTGCGCCCGAAGCAGTTCCCGACCCACTCAGGCCACTGCGTGCAGCGAGGTGGTTTTTTTGCTGTTCCTGCGTCATAGCCTCAAACTGCTTTTTCTCAATGCCGCCATCCCCCTGCAGAACAAGCACGACGGATTCCCTGCCGGCCGAGATTTCAAACGTCCTTTCCAACAGTACCTCTTTGTGGAGAACGGCACGAAGCTGCTCACGAATCATGGTCTCTCCCACCTGGTAACGCAGCCATGCCCCGGATGCGTTGATCTCAACCCCCAGGAACCTGCCACCGCTCACCGGTCCCCTGCCCGCCTCTTCCTTGCTTGGCGCCGGTTCGCGGGGATCGATGAAGCTGGGTTTTTCACCGACCTGCCAGCCGGGGTAAAGTCCGTTCGCCAGCCACACCTTGCCCACCGGCTTCGGCAGATGCTCCTGACCATCCTTGGTCTTCTGACCGGCGACATGATACGACCCCGGTGCCAATGCCTCCGGCGTCACCGGCGGCTGGCCGGGCTCGCCCTGCCAGATGCAGGCGATGCGCAGCAAGTCGGTGTCAAAGCAGGCCCAGAGGTTGTGCCCCAGATTCAGGATCAGCCCGCGCGGCGTCAGATTGTCCTTCGGAAAACTTGGCCCGAGATCACGGCCGTCCAGGACGCTGCTGAAAAACGGAAAATCCGGCTCCACCCACTCCCCCCAGGGCGAGGGGTTGCCCTTGGCGTCCTTGTGATCGGCCCCCGGCAAGATCAAGGGCAGGCCGATGAAGGCGGCGGAAGCAAGAACAGACGGCAGGATGAAACGCATGGCCTTTCAAAACACCCGAGACGAGGCGCGTCTGTCAATGTCGATCACCTTGCAGAGCGCTCCTCACAGGACTTGCCCATCCAAACTCAACATCTGACTGCCTCATTCAGAGCGACTGATCCCTGGACCCTTCATCGAATTGAAGCCGGTGAAAAGGACCTCCGGCCCTGCCTGGGCGCCCACCCCTGCGGCGGATTTGGAAATCCGCGCTCCACGCTGACGTGCAAAACAAAGCCGCAGAATAAAAGCGTTGGATAGGCCTTCCCCATCCTGGGTCACCGCCTCCGGATTACTCGCCCGGCCGGTCCATGCTGACATCCGTGGAGGTGCTTCCGGCAGACTGGCCGGTGAGCTGCGGGATGAGCCCAAAGCCACCGCCCAGGAACGCAGGATCGGTTTCACCCGAGGCTGGCTGGCGCAGGATGCCGCTGAAGTTCACCGTGGCGGACTTGCTGCCGTTGGGAACGGTGAAGCTGCCCGTGTAAACGCCGGTGGCCGGAGTGACGGTCATCTTGAATCCGCGGGCGTTTTCCTCC
>CAZXPU010000028.1:2115-26893 GCA_964642905.1 uncultured Prosthecobacter sp. | reverse complement strand
GGCAGGACGACAGCGACCTTGCCCGTGGCGGCCAGCGACAGCTGCGTGGGCAGATCACCGGTTAGGCCGGTGGCCGAGGCGTCAAAGAGCGGCGTCATGTCTCCGGAAAGGCCCAGCCCCAGGCGTTGCAGCAGCGTGATGGCGGGATTGGGCGTCTTGGCGGCCACCGGCGGCAGCCAGGGATCCAGCAGGAGCGAGGCCGAAGTCTCGGGGAAGCCGTCGCGGTAGTTTGCATCCTTGCTTGAGGGAACAGGCGCCGCCTTGGCCCAGTAGGCGGATTGCGTGTTCCCAGGAATGAAGCCGCGGCCCATCAGGTCCGGATGACCGACGAGATCCAGCCAGGCGGCGAAGTAGCTGTCGCTGCGGCCGGAGTAAGGCAGCAGGTAGAGCCGGTAGCCGCGGTTCGCGTCGGGCAGGAGCGAGGCGGTGATCTTGGTGCCATCGGCCAGGGCGCCGGCCAGCGTCAGCTTGCCCTTGGCATCGATGACTGCGGTGGCATAACCACTTCCACCAGGCAGCGGAAAGACGCTGGCGGTAAGATGGTCCGGCGGATCAATGATCAGCGTGTGCGATCCGGCATAGGTTTCGGCGGGCTTGCCGGAGGCCAGGCGCAGCTTCTCGCCGATGCTGGTGTCGCCAAAGGCAACCGCCGCCCCTGCTCCCTCGGCACGGGTCACCGTGGCGGTAAAGCGCCCCTCCAGCGGCAGAGGATTCAGGCTGATGCCATAGGTCACGGCGGTGCTGCCCGAACCCACGACCGCGTTGACACTGCCGGTGGCCGTCTCGGCATCCAGGTTGGTGGACAGCTTGCCCTTGAAGGAGGCGGCGGCGTTTTTCGCGGTGTAGATCTTGCCGGTGAAATCGCTGCTGTTGGCGGCGACGGTGAACTCCACCTTGCCCACGGGCAGCTGTTCACCGGGTTTTTCCAGCAGCGCCTCATACTGGCCGCCCCAGCTCTCGACCTCCAGGTTTCCGCTCACATAAATCAAATTGTAGTTCAGCGCCGCGCCGCCCGCAGGAACGATCGGGTAGTTGCCGCCCGGGCTGGTCGGGGTCGCCTTCGTGGAAATCGTCGGCGGCTTGGTGAAGGCATTGGAGGCGTTGTCGGATCCGAGGAAACCCGAGTAGGCGAAGGTGAGCTGCGGATTCGCCTGGCCGACAAAGCGGCGCTTGTCATCCGCCGTGAGAGTGAGCGGCGCCTTGTTGATGACCAGGGTGCCGGATTTCTTCACCGCCGAAGCCCCGCTGCCGCTGACGGCCTCCACCGCATAACTGCCTGCGGCGATGGGCGGCGTGGTGCCCTTCACCTTGTTGACCGTGTAATAGATCGTGTCCGCCGTGCCGCCAACCACGCTGATGGGACGTTGGGTTCCGGTGTAGGTCTGCACCAGGTTGGCCAGCGTCAGGCTCGTGGCCGGCGCGCCCACCTTGAAGCTCTGCACGACCGGCTTGGCAGGCAGGAAGTTGGCATTGCCAGGCTGCGTGGCCGTGATCACCACCGTGCCGGTCGCGCCACTCAAAGTGACCAGGCCGCCGGAGATGCTGGCCGGCCCGGATGTCACCGTCAGTGTCACCGCCAGGCCGGAGGTCGAGGTGGCGGCGACATTGAAAGCCGCCTCGTTGGCCGAGCGCGCGGGCAGCGGATTGAAGCTGATGACCTGCGGCAGAAGCGCGGGCACGCCCTCAAACACCTCGAAGCTCTGGTCCACATAACCCGCGTCCGCATAGTTGGCATCTCCGGACTGAGTGGCCCGGATGGAAACCGTGCCAATCGCGCCCGTGAGCGTGAGCAGGTTGCCGCTGATCGTGGCCGGGCCGCCGAGAAGCTGGAAATGCACCGGCAGTCCCGAACTGGTGCTGCCGCTCAGCAGGAAGGGCGCGCTGCCCGACGGACGGTCGATCATCGGCGCAAAGGTCAGGGTTTGCGGCGCCTTGGAAATGACAATCGTCTGCGAGACACTGGCGGCGGTGAAGTTGTCATTGCCCGCCTGGGAGGCCGTCAGCACCACGGTGCCCGCACCGGTGAAGGTCAGCTTGCCGCCGGTCAGCGTGGCCGGCCCGCTGGTCACCACCGTCGTCACCGGCAGCCCGGAGGAGGAGGTCGGCAAGGTGATCGTCACCGTGTTCGCCGCCGCATTGCCAGGCACAAAGGCGCGGTCGGCAACATCGGCGAAGGTCAGTGTCTGCCCGGGCTTCGGCTGCGTGCGGGAGTCCAGGTCACCGCCGTTGAGGATGACGAAACGATTGCGGGTGACGCCGTCATAACTGGTGAAGTTGCCAACCACGAAGAGGCGTCCGGATTCATCCACCTCGATGTCGTTGATCTTTGGCGTGGTGCCCTCGCCGGTAAAACCGGCCCCGGTGTTCAGCGTCGTGTCCACGGCCCCGGTGGTGGGCGAATTGCGGGTGAAGAAGCCAAAGCCTCCACCCATGAGCACCTTGCCATCCGCCTGCTGGGCCATGGCGGTGACGGCCGAGGTGTGCGTGGAGTCAAACGTGGCCATTTCACCGGTGCTGCCGTTGAGGCGCAAGGCGGAGGGATTGCCCCCAGTCCAGTTGACGCCTGCCAGCAGGGCTCCGTCGGCAAGACGCAGCAGGGATTGGCCGCCGGGAAAGGTCGCTGTTCCAGTACCCGGAGGCACAAAGGCGCTGACCCTCGATCCCGTGGCGGAAACCAGGATGACCCCGCGCGGGGCAAATTCTGCAACGCTCCAGCGGTTGCTGATTCCAGCCACGTAAAGACTGCCATCGGAACGGCGCAGGAGCTTGTAAACCGTGTTGTTGGCTCCGGAGGTGAACGCGGTGCTGACAGCGCCGTCCTTCGTCAGACGGGCCATCTTGTTCACTCCCAACGTGGTGGTGCCGACCTGGGTGAAGTCCCCGCCGATGTAAACGGAGCCATCTCCCACGGGGGCCAGGGCCAGCACCAGGCCGTTGGGACCCGCCGTGCTGGTGTCAAAGGCAGAATCGAGCACATACGTGGCGCCGGAAGCCACCAGGCAGGCAACGCGCGTGCGGTTGACCGTGCTGGCCCCCGAAGTCACGGTGGTAAAGCTTCCCCCGATGAAAATGCGTCCCGCCGAGTCCACCTCCACGGCATGCACGCTGTTCGATGCCGTGGGAAAGTTGGCGTCAAGGGTGCCGTTCGCCAGGATGCGGGCCAGCCGCGAACGGCTGGCATAACTGGTTCCACCATTCATCGAGATGCTCTGGAAAGCCCCGCCCACCACGTAGGAACCGTCCCCCAGCAGCTCAACGGCGTGAACCTCGCCGTTGAACATCGGCAGCGGGTTGGCGCCGGCGGCAATGCCCCCGGGCCGCTTCTGCACGGTCAGCGTGACAGCGGCGCTGAAATCCTCGCCCAGTCCGTTGGAGGCCCTCAGCTTGTAACTTCCGGCGTCATTGAAGTCGATGTTGGTGAGGATGAGCGTGTCGCTCGTGGCACCGCTGACGCCGGTGCCGTTGCTCAGGGCCGTGTCATTGTAAAACCACTGGTAGCTCAGTGGCGTGGCGCCCGTGGCAGCCCCCGTGAAGGTGGCCGAGCCGCCGAAGTCCACGGTCTGCGCCACCGGATCCTGCGTGATCTCCGGCGCGCCAAGCACCTCCAACGAAGCCACGCGGCTGGTGATGGAATCGGCACCCGGGCTGCTGACAACCAGCGTGTAGCCGCCTTCATCCCCCTCGACGAGACTGGAGATCGTGAGCGTGTTCGTGTCCACGCCTGAGAAGCGTCCGCCGTTGCTGAGCGGCGAACCATTTTTATGCCAAACGTAGGTGAAGCCGTTGTTGCCCGTGGCATGAGCACTGAAGCTGACGCTGCCAGTCGCGTTGGCCACACGGCCCGTCGGATGGGCCACGAAGGCAAGCTGTGGCCCGCCGCTGCCCTGAATCACGGCAAAACGGCTGGCCGTGCTGCCGTTGTAGGTGCTGAATTCCCTGCCCGTGACCCACAGGCGGCCGATGGGGTCGGAACTGAGGCCGAGGATCTGCGTGAAGTCCGACGTTGAATTGAGGCCCGAGGTGATGCCAAAAGCCGTGTCCGGACTGCCATCGCTGGTGTGAACCCGGAAAAGACGGGCGGCCGGCGAGGTAAACAGGCCGCCATAGGCCAGCCTGCCGCCCGGCTGCACGACCACAGGGCCGACAAAGCCGTCCGGCGCGGGCAGCACGTTGAATGCCGTGTCCGCCGTTCCATCCGGCTGGAACCGGCGGATGGTGATGCTCGTGGAGGAAACAGACACATGCAGGTTGTCGTCCTCATCCAGGGCCAGGCCGCCGATGTTGAAAGCCGTGGCGGAAACGCTGGGCGTGTAGCTGCTGTCAATGCTGCCATCGGCATGGAAACGCAGCAGCTTCGGCACGCTTCCGGAAGTGACGCCGACATAGCCGTCAAAGGCGCCGGAGACGATGAATTTGCCATCCTTTTGGTTCGCGACCATCGTCACGGCGCCATTCAGCTGGGGCTTGAAGCTGCGGTCCAGCGTGCCGTCATCCTTCAGGCGGACAAGGTAGTTGTAACCCGGCAGGCTGTCATAGTTGATGAAGCTGCCGCCCAGATAAATGCGGCCGTAGGCATCGGCAAAGACCACCTCCGGCACCGCTCCGGGCCCTGTCGGCACAAAGCCGGTGTCGAGCGTGAGATCGGCATTCAACCGGGCGACCCGGTTGCGCGCGGTGTTGACGATGGTGTCCGTGCGATGCGTGGTGAAGTCCCCGGCCACCAGGATTTTGCCGTCCCCCATCCGAAAGAGGCTTCTCACGTCACCACCATTGCTGCCACCGGTGAAACCGGCCGCCCCGGGATGGCTCACGGCGCCGGTGGCGGACATGACCACAAGATTACTCGTGGCGGAGGGGCCGCTCACGCCGTTGAACTGGTTCTTCACCGCCAGCAGCGTGCGACCGTCCGGCAGATGCAGCACCTTGTTTGTGTAGACCAACTGGCCGCCGGCTCCTGGTGACCCGGCCCCTGTGTAGGCCGGATCCAGGCTGCCCGGAGTCTGGGTCACATTCAGCGTGGCGGGCGTGGAGGAGGTGGAGCCGGTGCCGTCCGTCACGGTGAGCACATAGCTGCCGTTGTCCGCGCTGTTTGCCCCCGTGATGGTCAGGCTGGCCGTGCCGGCCCCGGCATAGCGGCCGCCGTTGAGGATCGGTGTCGTGCCATCACGCTGCCAGGCAAAGGTGGCGCCGGGCGCCGCAGTCACCGTGGCGCTGAAAGTCACCGTGGCCCCATAGGCCGGTGTCGCGGAGGAAGGCGGCGTGTCGATGCTCGGCGCTGCGCTTAGTCCGGCTGCGTGAACGATGAAACCAACAAACACAAAACCAGACAACACACTTGAAATGCTCATGGACAGTTAGGGGGGATGAGGCCGGATTGGAGTAACCCGGCCAAGAGTGTCTTATGCAAGCAAAAGAACGTCTATAAATCAGCCTGGCTTACGAACCGACATAGCCAACAAATTGCCGCAGATGAATTGTTAGGTCTGTTGCGGCGACCTCGGCGAAAGTCCCGGGGGCAAAACCCGAAGAAGCTTCGCTCAAGGCACGTTTGAAAACTCTCATGCTTTCCCGTCGCCTCCTCCTCCTTCTTCCGGCCTGCCTCGGCACCGCTCTGGCTCAAACACAGCCTGCACCCGCACCGAGCCTGACCCTCAAAATCGTCACCGATCGCGCCGACGCCACTTATCATGCCGGTGACACGGCAACGTTTCAGATCGAGTCCAGCGACCCCTCCCTCGCTGCCGTGACGGCCAACGTTTCCGAAGACGGCTGGAATGCACAGCCCGCGCAGAACATTGCCCTGACACAGGGAAAAGGATCGCTGTCGGTCAAGGTGGCCAAACCCGGCTTCACCCTCGTCCGCATCTCCGCCCCCAAGACCACCGCCTCCGCGATGGCCGCGGCCGCCTGCGATCCGGACCAGATCCAGCCCAGCCTGCCCGTGCCGGAGGATTTCGACAGCTTCTGGGCCGCCCAGAAGGCCGCGCTCGCCAGGGTGCCGGTGAAGTCCTCGCTCACGCCGGTGCCAGCCGCCGTCAAGACCGCCGAGGCGTTTGACGTTCAGGTGGACTGCCTCGGCGCTCCCGTTTCCGGCTACTATGGCCGCCCCAAAAACGCCGCCCCAAAATCCTGCCCTGCCATCCTTTTTGTTCACGGGGCCGGCGTCAGCAGCTCCAGCCTCGGCGCCCTGGCCTGGACCGAGCGCGAGGGCGGCATGCTCGCCATGGACATCAACGCCCACGGCATCCCCAACGGCAAACCCGCCGCCTTCTACCAGGAGCAGGCCGCGGGCGCCCTGAAGGACTATCGCTACGTCGGCCGCTCCGACCGTGAGAAAAACTACTTCAAGGGCATGTTCCTGCGCCTCGTGCGCGCCATCGACTTCCTCACCGCACAGCCGGAATGGGACGGCAAAACCGTGATCGTCTATGGCAGCAGCCAGGGGGGCTTCCAGGCCTTCGCCGCCGGGGCGCTCGACGAACGCGTCACCTTCATCTGCGCCGGCGTGCCCGCAGGCTGCGATCACTCAGGCACCGTCGTCAACCGCATCAACGGCTGGCCCAAGCTGGTGACGATCACCAACGGCAAACCTGACGAGTCCGAGCTGCAGACCGCGCGCTACGTTGACAACGTCAACTTTGCCCGCCGCTGCCACGCGAAGGGAGCGGCGGTCACCGTCGGCTTCATCGACACCACCTGCCCGCCCACCAGTGTCTATGCCGCCTACAACGCGCTGAGCATCCCCAAGAAGATGCACATCGACACCCTCGCCGGACACAAGAACACCCCGGCGGCGGTGAAGTTCATGCAGGACGCCGCCCTCGCGCACGTCCGCGAAAGCAAGGCCGCCCGCTGACCCTGGCAGGCGGGCCGCAACTTTCCGAGAGGCCTGGTCATGCATCGCCGCACCCTGCTCCTGCTTCCCCTGCTCGCCCAGCCCCTGCAGGCTGCGGAGCCTGTTCCGAAAACGACGCCGCCTGCTCTGCCGCCCGCCCCCCGGCCCGGCGGCATCCTCCTGTTCGGCGACTCCACCACCGCACCCCGTGGCGTGGTGAAGGTGTACGCCGGGCTCATTCAGGCAGCCCTGCGGGAATCGGAGGACGCCCCCGATGTCCACAACGCCGGCGTTCCCTCCAACACCACCGTCGATGCGTTGAAACGCGTTCAGGCCGACGTGCTCGCCCATCGGCCGCGGATCGTGGTGATGCAGTTCGGCATCAACGACTCAACCGTCGATGTCTGGAAAAAGCCGCCCGCCACGCAGCCACGTGTCAGCCTGGAGGCCTACGTCGCCAACTACCGCCGGCTCATCCGCCTGGTTCATGAAGCAGGGGCACGCGTCATCCTCATGACCACCAACCCGCTGCGCTGGTCACCCCGGATGCGCGAGCTCTACGGCCGGCCTCCCTACCACCCGGAGGCGGAGGACGGCTTCGAAGCCCCCTTCCTGCTTCGCTACAACGAGGCGGTTCGCTCCCTCGCCCGGGAGCTCGACCTGCCCCTGGTGGACGTGCATGCGGCCTATCCAACTTTTGCAAAACAGCATCAGACCAGCGTCGCCGGCCTGCTGCCCGACGGCGCCCACCCCGGCGATCTCGGCCACCAGCTGGTCGCCGGGCTGCTGCTGCCCGTCCTCCTGGAGCAGCTCCGGCTTCAAGGGCCGGACAAAAAGGATTGATCCCCGCCGCCGACGTGGCTCTGATCCGGCGCCTTCCCCATGCGCCCGATCCTCCCCCTGCTTTTGCTGGCCGCCTGCGCCGCCGCCGCCGACAAGCCCTTCACCCTGCTGACGGACGAGCTGCTGGCAGGACTGCCCGCCGCCGAACAAAAAGAATGGTCATCCTTCATCAGCGCGTCGCGTGAACGCGCCGCCGGTGAACGACGCATCCTCGACGAGGAATGCCGCCGGGCCGGCCTCGAAAAGCCCAGGCCGGCGCCGGGCAGCCGGAAGGAGTTTGAATTCGACAGCGACACGCCGCCGGAATGGTTCGGCGGCGCCGACAACCTGAAGCTTGCCGACACCGTCATCAGCTATCAGACACCCTCCGGCGGCTGGTCCAAGGCGGTGGATTACAGCCAGGGACCGCGCCAGCCAGGCACGCATTGGACCGCCCAGACCGGCGACGCCTGGCATTACTGCGGCACCTTCGACAACCGCACGACCACGGAGCAGATCAAGTTTCTCGCCGGCGTCTTCACCGCCACCAGACGCGAGGACGTCAGGGCGGCGCTCCTGAAGGGGCTCGACTACGTGTTCGCCGCCCAGTATCCGAACGGCGGCTGGCCGCAGAACTACCCCGTGGAGCGCGGCTATCACGAGGCCATCACCCTCAATGACGACGCCATGACGCACGTGCTGGAGCTGCTGCTTGCGGTCTCGAAGGGTGAAAAGCTTTTCACCTTCGCCGACGAGCCCCTGAAGCAGCGCGCCAGGGTTGCGTTCGACAAGGGCGTCGCCTGCCTCGCCGCCATGCAGGTGAAGGCGGACGGCAAACCCACGGTCTGGTGCGCCCAGCATCATCCGCTCACGCTGGAACCCGTGAAGGCAAGGCTGAAGGAACCGCCCTCCCTGAGCGGCGGCGAGTCCGCCAACCTGGTGAAGTTCCTCATGCGCAACGGCCCCGTGACGCCCGAGGTTGTCACCATGATCGAGTCCGCCATGGCCTGGTTTGACAGCCATCGGATCACCGGCCTCAGAAAAACCAAAAATGCGGCAGGCAGGACCGATTACGTGACCGACCCGGCCTCCACCGAGGTTCACTGGGCGCGCTTCTACGATCTGCAGACCGGCAGGCCCATCTTTGCCGGAGCCGACGACGGCATTGTCTACGACAGCTTCAGCGAGATGGCCGCGAAGAACAAGGTGGCCTATGACTTCTTCAGCAGCCGTCCCCACGAACTGTTTGAAAAGGAGCTGCCGCGCTGGAGAAAGCGTCTGCAGAAGTGATTCAAAGCCACCCGTCCCGCCTTCCATGCACCGCCTTCTTCTTGCCCTTGCCCTCGCCTCCGGCGCCACCGCCCAGGACTCCACCGCCTGGCTGGAAAAAAACGCCACGCTCATCTTCCACGACACCTTTGAACGCGAGGAGAACGGCAACCTCGCCAAGGCCATCGGCAACGGCTGGAACAGCGCGACTGCGGACCGCGTGCCGCAGATCAAACAGGCCGACCTTGACCAGGGCATCCTGAAGGTGAGCAGCGCCTCGCAGGCGGCCAAGCACTCGGCGCACATCCATCACGAGGCGGGCTTCACCGACGGCGGCGCGGTGGTGCGCTTCCGCTTTCCCGGGCTCAGCAAGGACGAGGGCCTGCAGCTCGGCTTTGTGGACCGCGAGACCACCCAGGGCGTTCACGCCGGCCACCTCTGCTACGGCATCCTCAGCCAGCGCAGCGTGACGCTGGTCGACCACAAGACCGGCATCATGAACCTGGAGAACCGCCGCCGCCGCGACGAGGCGCTGGCGAAGAAGCAGAAGATGCCCGCCGACCTCGAGGCGCTGCTGAAAACCAAAAGCGTGACGGTGCCGTTCAAGGCTGACACGGAATGGCATGAGCTCATCCTGCTTGCCGTCGGCGATGAACTGCGGCTCACGATCGACGGCCGGCAGATCGCCAGCCATCGCTCCGATGGCTTCGCACACCTGATGAAGCGCTGGTTCAGCTTCCTGATTCCAAGCACCGTCTGGATTGACGACGTGAAGGTCTGGAAGATCCGCTGAGCGTCGCAGCAGCGACCATCGGTGTGATTCGTGCCGCGGCAACGTATGATCAGGATGCCTCTGCGCACCGCCTGCCTCGCCCTTCTCTGCCCGTTCCTGGCCGCCGCCGCCAGCCCGCCCTTCAAGCCCAATCTCGGCCCTGACCTGCCAAGCCTCACCGTGACCTGCGGCGAGCTGAGGCTGCTGCTCCGCCAGGCCTCGCAATGGACCCCGGGCCGCATCGACTTCCGAGGCCATGCCATGAGCACCGAACGCAGCGCCTACGGCACCGTGTTCTCCTTTCCCGACTGCGGCTTCATCGGCACCGCGCACCTGGAGAACGAGCCCGAGCCGCTGGAGTCTCTCGCCTTCATCCTGGACGGTCAACCGCTCGCCACACCGGCTGCGGAACTGAAGGGTGACCGCTTCCGCTTCGAGAGAACCTCCCGCATCCGCGGCGTGAAACTCAGCTGCATCACCGAGCTGAAAAACGGCCGTCTTGAGGAAACCACCACCGTTCACGCTTCCCGGGAGACGCCGCTGAAGCTGGTGTATCATTTCATGCACGCCTGGAAACCAACCGTGTCCGCCTACTGCGCCGGCCAGGACGCCACGCCGGACAACGTGCTTTCAGGCGCACTGGATGACGGTGCTGAAACCGCGCGCAAGTTTGTGATCAACCAAAAGGTGGACTGGATGGCCGTGTATGAGCCGGAGAGCCGCCAGTTCGCCGTCTCGCGACTGCTGTCCGCCCCGGAGCAGGGCGGCCACATCTCGATGATCTGGAACGTGCCGGGCAGCTACCGGAAGTTCTACCTGAAGTGCTTTGAGAAGGCCTCCCTGCCCGCCGGTTTCCAGGGCACCTGGCGCATGGTGACGGGCTTCGGCGCCAGCGCGCCGGAAAACTGGCGCCAGGCCGCGAGAACGCTCGCCAACCAACTGCGTGACCCTTAGCATGCGCCCTTCATCCCGATGAATTCCCCGTCCCCTGACTCCACCGGCATCATCGGCATGGGCCTCATGGGCTCGGCCTTCATGGCGATGACCGGGGCTGCACGCGGATGGGACATCGACCCCGCACGCTGCATGGTCGCCTCCACGGCCGCGCAGGTGTTTGAAAAGAGCGAGGTTGTCCTCCTCTGCCTGCCGCATTCAGGCGTCGTGCGCGAGGTGCTCGCCGAGGCGCGGCTGCGACCCGGCCTCATCCTCATCGACACCAGCACGGGAGACCCGGCGGAGATGGAGGCCCTGGGAGCCGAGCTCGCCGCACGCGGCGTCCACTACCTAGACGCCACCATCTCAGGAAGCAGCGCCCAGATCCTGAAGCGTGACGTGCTCGTCATGGCCGGCGGCGATGAAGCGGTGTTCGAGCGCTGCCGCCCGCTGTTCGCACGCTTCTGCCGCGACGCCGTCCACGTCGGCCCCTGCGGCAGCGGCGCAAGGATGAAACTGGTCACCAACCTCGTCCTCGGGCTGAACCGCGCCGCGCTCGCCGAGGGCCTGGTCTTCGCGGAGCATCTGCACCTGGATCCGACGCGTGCGCTCGACGTGATGCGCCGCAGCATGGCCTATTCGAGGATTATGGACACCAAGGGCGAAAAGATGATCCGCGGTGACTTCACGCCGCAGGCCAGGCTGTCCCAGCACCTCAAGGATGTGCGCCTCATGCTGCAGGCCAGCCCCGTCCCCCTGCCGCTGAGCGAGACCCATCGCCAGCTTCTCGAAAAGGCCGAGAACCTTGGCTTCGGAGACGCCGACAACAGCGCGGTCATCCGCGCCTATGCATCCCGGGACACCCCAGACGCCCCCACCTGATGCCCTCCCTGAGCACCCCGCAGCGAATCCTCGTCCTGGCCGTCAGCTTCCTCGCGCTGGTGTTCGACGGCGTCGAGCTCGGCCTGATGCCCGTCGCCTCCCTTTCGGTGTCGAAAAGTTTGTTAGGCACCGCCTTCACGCCCGAACTCGGCGGCGAATGGTTCGCGCGCTACACCGCCGCCCTCATGCTTGGCGCGGCCGTCGGCGGCATCGCCCTCGGCAGCCTCGGGGACCGCATCGGCCGCACCCGCGCCATGGGGGTCTGCATTCTTTTCTACTCCGTCTTCGCCGCGCTTGGCGCCTGGGCCCGGGACCCGTGGCAGATGCTGGCGCTGCGCTTTCTGGTCGGCCTCGGCGTCGGCGGCCTCTGGCCGAACGGCATCGCGCTCGTTTCGGAATGCTGGTCCGGCGCCTCGCGGCCGCTGGTCTCCGGCACCATGATGGCGGGGTTGAACGCGGGCATCCTGCTGCTCTCGCAGCTGGCCAGGCAGTGGCCGGTCACCCCCGAATCCTGGCGCTGGCTCTTCCAGTTCGCCGGCGTGCCGGCGCTGCTCGGTCTGCTCGTGCTCGCAGCCCTGCCGGAATCGCCCCGCTGGCTCGCCTCGCGGGGCGCGACCAGGTCACCCGTCACACCGCTGCGTGAGCTGTTCCAGCCAGGCCTGCTGCGCTTCACCCTGGTCGGCGTGCTGATCAGCTCGATCCCGATGGTCGGCGCCTGGTCGGCAAGCAAGTGGATGATCCCGTGGGCGGACAAGGTCGCCGGGGCTGCGGACACCGGCTACAAGGCGGCCACGCAGGGGTGGTGGGCGCTGGGTGCCGTCCTCGGCAGCTTTGCCGGGGCGCAGCTCGCCAGCCGTCTCGGACGCCGAACCAGTTATGCGCTCATCAGCCTCGCCACGGTCCTGGTCACCGTGCTGATGTTCCAGGGCACCGCCCCGCTGCGGCCCGGGTTTCATGCCGTGGTGTTCACGCAGGGCCTGGTCGCCACGCTGTTTTTCGGCTGGCTGGCGCTCTACCTGCCGGAGCTGTTCCCGACGCGTGTCCGGGCCACCGGCAGCGGGCTTGCCTACAACTCCGGCCGTTTCGCCACCGCCGTTGGCGTGCTTGCCGCAGGTTTTCTTTTCTCGGCGCTGGGCGGCGACTACCCGCGCGTCGGCACCGTCTGCGCCTCCATCTACGCCCTGGGCTTCATCGTCATCTGGTGGGCTCCGGAAAAGCGCTCGGAGGACCTGGCGGACTGACCCGCGCCGGAACAACTTCACCTTCCGGGAGAAGGCCGGTGAGCTTCCTGCGTATCCTTGGGATGAAGCTCCACCTGCTCGCCCTCGGCCTGTTCCTTTCCCCTCTTCAAGCCGCTGAATTCCGCGCCGGGGCCGCGACCAGCAACATCACGCCGGAACTGGGCAGCTCCATCAACGGCGGCTTCCAGGACGGCAAGGCCGCCTACATCCATGACGAGCTTCACGCCCGCTGCCTGGCGCTCGATGATGGAAAAACCCGGCTGGTCATGGTCGTCGCCGACAGCTGTGTCATCGGACGCGGCATCTTCGACGAGGCGAAGAAGCAGGTGCATGAGGCCACCGGGCTGCCGGAGACGAACATGATGATGTCCGCCACCCACTCGCATTCCTGCGGCACGCTGCAGGCGGTGGGCCAGAGCGAGCCAAGTCCGGTTTACCAAAAGTTTGTGGCGCGCCGGATCGCCGACGGCGTGAGGCGGGCGCTCAACAACCTGGCCCCGGCGCGCATCGGCCATGGCAGCACCTCCGTGCCTCATCAGGTCTTCAACCGCCGCTGGAAGATGAAGCCAGGCACCATCCCCGCCTCGCCACTGGGAGTCACGACCGACCAGGTGAAGACCAATCCCGGCGTCAACAACCCGGGCCTGCTTGAGCCTGCGGGGCCAACGGATCCGGAGGTTGGATTCATCAGCGTGCAACACCTGGACGGACGGCCTCTCGCCCTGCTGGCCAACTACTCGCTGCATTACGTCGGCGGCGTCGGCCCCGGTCACATCTCGGCGGATTACTTCGGCGCGTTTGCCGGGAAGATTGGGGGGCTGCTCGGTGCGCAGCAGCAGGACCCGCCCTTCGTCGGCATCATGTCCAACGGCACCAGCGGCGACATCAACAACATCGACTTCCGCGGCAGCCAGGCGAAGGAAGGCCCCTATGGCCGCATTCAGATTGTGGCAAACGACGTCGCCCAGGCTGTCGCCGCCGCGGTGAAGTCCGTGAAGCACCAGGACTGGGCGCCGCTGGCCGTCGCCCAAAAGGAGATCCAGCTCGGGCTGCGCCTGCCGAAGCAGGAGGAGGTCGAAAAGGCGCGGGCCGTGATGAAGCAGTCGAAGCTCTTCCCCCGCATGGAGACGATGGAGCAGGTGTATGCGCGTGAAACCGTGCTGCTGTCGGAATTCCCCGCCACGGTTTCCGCGCCGCTGCAGGTCATGAGGATCGGCGACCTGCATGTCTCGGCGATTCCTGCGGAGGTGTTTGTCGAGATCGGGCTGGAGCTGAAGAAGCGTCACGCGCCCACCTTCACCGTCTCTCTCGCCAACGCCTATCATGGCTATCTTCCCACGCCGGAGCATCACCGGCTGGGCGGCTACGAGACCTGGCGTGCGCGTTCGAGCTGCCTGGAGGTCGAGGCGTCGACCCAGATCCTGGCCGGACTTGAAGAACTGTTTGAGCAGCTGAAGCCAAAGGCGCCCTAACCAAGGGCCGGGCGTGGCATGCAGCTTCCAAAGTTCGGCCCGAAACACCGGGTGGCCCCGGCCCGTTGATTACCTTTCCAAAACGATTCTTTTCCCCATCCATCACCATGTCCGCCAATCCAGCCGCCTCAGACTCCGCCTATCCCTCACCCGGACGCTCCACCGCCCGCTGGTGGCAGAATGAAGACTGGCTTGCCGTGCTGGCCGCCCTGCCTGTGCTCATCGCCGTGGCAGGAGGATGGATGCCCAAGATGCCCTCCATGGGCTGGAGCGGCGCCGCCGAGGCGGGCAAGGCGTTCTCCATGGACAACCTGGGCCTGAGCGCCGTGCTGCTGGCCGTCTTCCTGGTCATCTCAGTGCTGGCCCTGGCTCCTTCACTGGGCAAACGGACGCTGCGTTTCCTCGGCGGTGCCACGGTGGTCTTTGCGCTGGGTTGGCTGTCTCACTGGGTCGCCGGCAACGCCGCCGTGAAGGCCTGGGGCATTGAATACGTGGTCTTTGCCCTGCTGATCGGCATGCTGTGGAGCCATCTGCTTCCGGTGCCGGAATGGCTGCGCGAAGCCGTGCGCACGGAGTTCTTCATCAAGGTCGGCATCGTGCTCCTCGGCGCGACCATCCTGCTTCAGGAGATGCTGAAGGCGGGTCTGCCGGGCCTGATCCAGGGCGCCCTGGTGATCCCCGTCGTCTGGTATGCCTGCTTCTTCATCGCCAAGAAGCTGAAGGTGGATGATGAGTTTGGCGTCATGCTCTCCACCGCCGTGTCCATCTGCGGCGTGTCGGCCGCCATCGCCGCCTGTGGAGCCATCCAGGGCGACCGCAAAAAACTCTCCTACGTCACCTCCATCGTGCTCATCTGCGCCGTGCCGATGATGATTCTGATGCCCGTGGCCGTGCAGAAGCTCGGCCTCTCCGAGGCCGTCGGCGGCGCCTGGATCGGCGGCACGCTGGACACCAGCGGCTCCGTCGCCGCCGCCACCGAACAAGTCGGCAAGGACGCCACCAAGGTCGGCGTGATCGTCAAGCTGTCCCAGAACGTGCTGATCGGCGTGGCCGCCTTCGTCCTGTCCATCTGGTGGACCATGCGCGGCGGTGAAGGCGGGGCCGGCAAGCGCGAGAAGCCTTCCATCGGCGTCATCTGGGAACGCTTTCCCAAGTTTGTGATCGGCTTCGTCATCGCCTCGATCGTCTTCTCCTATTTCGTGCCGGCCACAGTCGCGGAGGCCGCAAGCAAGCCGCTGAAGGGCCTGCGTGAGGTCTGGTTCGCCGCCGCCTTTGTCTGCATCGGACTGGAGACTCGGCTCGGCGAGCTGTTCAGCCTTGGCGGTGGCAGGCCTGCGGCCGCCTTCCTCGGCGGCCAGGTCTTCAACATCCTCTGGACGCTGATCCTGGCGATGTGGCTGTTTGGCAAATGAGGCGTTGTCCGCTCACGACATGCCGGCGGAGCGCTCATTCCTCGAAAGCTCCGCCCACACAAGGCAGGCCCAGAAAACCGCCAGGCAGAAGATCAGCAGGCCGCTGAGCTGATGCAGCATGGGAACCAGTGTGTTTGAACTGAACTTGGAGTACCAAGCCAGAATCACCTGGTTCATGGGCATGATCAGCAAGGCGGGCGGCATCCAGCGCAGACCGCCCCAGGTCCAGCGCCGCGCACTCCAGGCGGTGACGCCGGCCAGAAGGGCAAAGCCTGCATCCCCCCAGACTTGCTCAGCCATGGGCAGGGCAGGCCCCCAAGGCCACAGCTTCAACACCACGGCCACCACCAGTGGCGCACTGAAGAAACCCGCCAGGAACTGACCCGCCTCCGGCACGGCGAAACAACGCCCGCGCCAGGCCTTGGATGAAGTCAGCGCGATGACGCTCAGCAGGGCCAGGAATCCGAGGTCAACCGCACGCGGCCAGGCATCCTCAACAGCCGCATGACCGCCCATGCGCAGCGCGAGCATCGTCAGACGCAGGATGACCCAGAAAAGCGCAACCAGGGTCAGACCACGCTGAAGCGGCCATTGCTGGGCGACCCAGGTCAGCAGCAGCCAGAGAACGGCCAGGGTCACGATGATGACGGGCATCAGCCAGACTCCTTTGAAAACCAGAAACAGAAAACCCGCCGAGGTCAGGCTGATGCCGGCAAACTCAAAGAAGCTCGGCCGATACCGGGCAAACTCCCAGAAGTACATCACCAGAACCAGGAGATCGACCGAGCGATGCAGCAGAAACTGGTTCGCCGGAGGCCAGGTGCTGGAAAAGCCGAGGCTGACAAGCATGGCGGCGACCGCCAGCACGGCGGGACGGAGCAGGTCGGCCCCCCAGGAACCCGCACTCCGCCGGGCGCGCTGGCCTTCATCGTCTGCAACGGCGGCTTCATCTGACATTCCTTCCGACTTACCTGAACGGTGCTGGCTTGTAAACCCGCAGCTTGTTCAGACGCAGCTCAGGAACGTCCACGGGCGGACGCACCCAGAAGCCACAGAAAGAGCCCGCTGACCAGCAGTGAGGAAAGGCCGATGTGCAGGACCTGGGCGACGGCGACAACCCCGACATGGGCAAGCACCACGCCCAGAAGCATCTGGGACAGGACCAGCCCGAGAATCAGGGCTTCCAACCAGCCTCGAACGGCCAGCGAACGGCCGCTCATGCGGAAGAACAGGACGGCGGCTGCGACGATGAGCCAGGAGAAGCTCCGGTGCACCAGGTAGACCCAGCTTGCCTCCAGCTCGCCGATCCACTCGGCGCGTGAATGGCCGGCATGAGTGCGCGCGAGTTCATCGGTCAGCTCACGCACCTGGGAACCCATGACCCCCTCGGCAACCACGAGGGCAAACAGCAGCCAGGCCACGACACGCAACCGGTTGTCGGGATCGGCTTTCCAGCGCAGGCTCCAAGGGCGCTGAACGCCGCGCCAGGCGGTGTAGACAAGCACGCACTGGAGAAGGATCGCCAGGGCCATGTGCAGGGTGATGATGCCCGGCTTCAGGCCGCTGAGCACCACGCGTGCCCCGAGCCACGCGTTGATTCCAACCAGCAGCACGGCGGCCGTGGCCGCCAGGAAGATGCGCGCCCGACCACGCCACCACTCCCCGAAACTGGCAAACCACATCACCATCACCGACAGGCCCACGGGCAGGCTGGTGAGACGGTTGAGATATTCAATCCAGGTCGCCACCGGATTGAACTCGGCCTTCAGCCTTTCAGGCGTGATTTCCTCAGGATCACGCCCAAGCGCGGCAGCCTTGCGGCGGAACTTCTCAAGGTCGATCCGGCTGAAGTCGATCTCCTCGGCTGTCGTCGGCGGCACCCAGCAGCCGTAGCAGAACGGCCAGTCCGGACAGCCAAGGCCCGAACCCGTGGTGCGGACGATGGCCCCGACAAAGATCAGGATCTCAATGGCCACAAAGGCGGTGAGGGCGATGCGTTGGAAACGGGTCATGACGTGGCTAAGTCAGAAACGAACGTCAGGGCTTTGAGATCAAGGTCCGAAAGAAAAAAGAGCGGGGGTCACCCGCTCTTTTTGAAATGAAAATCGGACAATCTGGAGCAGGCCTCCTCTGAATCAGCGGGCGGCCACAGGAGCCGGGGCTGCATTCTTGGCCGCCGCGGCCGTGGACATCTCCTTGGCCCAGTCGTCGTATTCCTTGGCTTCCATGACTTCGATGACCGCCTTCATCTGGGCGTGACCCGGACCGCAGAGCTGTCCGCAGATGATGTCCCAGGTTCCCGTCTTCACCGGCTTGAACCACATGTGGGACTTCACGCCAGGGCAGGCGTCCTGGGCGGCGCGCATCGGCACGATGGCCAGGTTGTGAATCACGTCCTTGCTGGTGACATCAACGATGACCGGACGGCCGACCGGCAGCTTCATGGTGCCGGGGTTGACGAAGTCATCCTTGCCGTTCGGATCGTTCAGCTCACGGCCGGTGACATTGCCGGGGGAGATGGCGCGGGGATTCCAGGTGCTGAGCATGCTGTCGTTGCCCGGATACTGGAAGTTCCAGAGGAACTTCTCACCCATGGCGCGCATCTTGATGGTGTCGGCGCTGGTCGGATATTCATCCGCCTGACGTGACCAGAGGGGGAAGGCGAAGCCAAGAAGAAGGATGGCCTCAACGATCACCACGCCAATTTCAATGTGGGTGGAGGCATGACCGCGCACGCCATGATAATCGGCCCGGGAGCTTCTGCCGGCACGGTACTTCCAGAACACGTTGATGAGGAAGATGGACCAGCCGATGAACAGGGCCAGCATGAACCAGTGAACAAAGCCGAGCATGTGATCGACAAGGCCGCCGTGTTCGGAGGCGTTGGGCGTGACGCCGATCCAGGTATTGATGTCAGAAATGCTCATGTCAGGGGAGGATGAAGCGGGGTGGGGTGAAGGTGGAGGCTCAGGGCTGCGGCAGGTTTGCGGCAAAGCGCTGCTGGCGACGGACGAAGTTGAAGATGATCAAGCCCACGCAGAGCATGCCAACGGCCAGAAAGCCGAGCATCACCAGCACCGCCAGATCCTGAGCTTGGGCGATCAGGCTGTTGGGGTCGGCTTTGCAGGTGGCGCAGGCGAGAAGCATGGCAGGTCAGATGATGATCTGGCGGGACTTTTTGACGAGGTACCAGAGGAAGTAACCGATCAGGAGCAGGCTGGTCCAGCCAGCCACCTGGCCGATGCCGGTGATGCCAAGCTCCTGGGCCTTTTCAGGCGCCAGACGCGTCCACAGCCAGAACCCGCCGTCGCAGAGAACCGCGAAGAAGAGAAAGACGTAGTGGAAGTGCTTCAGGGACATCCGGCCGGAGGAAAGAAGGTCAGAAATTCTCGAACCGAAGGGGATCCATGCTGCTGAAGTAAATCAGCAGGAAGATGGCCAGGGCAAAGACCGTCGTGAAGGCGAGAATCTTGTAGATGAGCTTCGACTCGTGATTCAAATGCATGAACACCAGGGCGACCAGGGCGGCCTTGAAGGTGGCCACGATCATGCCGACAATCAGGTTCCAGGAGTGCGAGGGCAGCTCGACGTAGGAAAGCGCGACGGTGATGACCGTGAAGACAATGAGGATGGCTCCGATCCAAAGGATCTTCCGAACTGCTTTTTGAATTTCTTGAGGGCTGTCGGCCATGACGGGTGGTGGCGTTCGGGTTGGAATTACAGGAGGTAAAGAAGCGGGAACAGGAAGATCCAGACAAGGTCCACGAAGTGCCAGAACAGGCCGCCGACCTCGACTCGGTTGGCGAGGCGCTCAGGATCCTCCCGGAGCATGCGGCCGTTGCAGACGAGGAAATAGGCCAGCACCAAGGCACCGGCGACAACGTGCAGTCCATGCAGGCCGGTCAGGGTGAAGTAGATGGCGTAGTAGCTGTTGAGCTTGGGGGTGAAGTTCGAGAAGAACTGCACGTCCTTGCGCTCGATCTGCACTTCAGGATGATGGCTGGCGTGGCCGTCGCCATGCGCGGCTGGGGCGTGTGCCTCGGCCTTGTGCCCGCCTTCCGCCGCGTGCGGTTCGGGCGTGGCGGAATGCAGATGCATGAAGAACTGATGCTTCTGATGGGTTGCGCTCTTGTTGGGGTCACGCGTGGTGCCGCCCTTGCCGTCGCTGTACTTCTCATTGAACTCGGCCACGGCGTGTTCGCGCTGCTCGATGAAGGCCTTTTTCCAGGCGGATCCAAGGTAGTGCTCATTCCAGGCGAGCGACTTTTCCTTGTCCGGAGTGGCACGAAGATCGACTCCGTCCACCTCGAGGGTCATCTTGTCATTGACCATCTTGCCCTCGACGGAGGTGCCGTCGCGGAAGGCGAGCATCGTCGCGCCCGGGGCAGGCTTGGCCAGAAGCTTGGAGGGAGGCACCGAGAAGGTGAGCGGTGTGGCCGCAGTCAGCTTGACGGACCAGTTCGGCACTTCCTTGAGGCCTTCAGTCTTCGCCTTTTCAACTGCCTTGGCATGCGCCTCGGCCTTGATTTTCGCAAAGGTGGCGGCGTCGAGGGTGATCTCCTCGCCAGCCTCGGTCTTGAACTTGGGCACATCGCCCTTCACGTAGGGGAGAACATACTTCACCGGATTGGCGTCAACGGCGCTGGTCTTGCCGGCGACACTCAGGTTCAGGGTTTTCACATCGCCGAACTCCAGGTTGTAGCCGTGGGGAAGGTGGCCGGTGAGGATGGTGCCGTCCGTGAGGGTCACGCTGTAATGCGAGAACTTGGCCTTGTATTCGAAGGACTTGTTCACCATGAAAGCACCCGCGCAGAGCACGGTGATGAGCATGTAAAGCTTGTAGGCGCCGATCTTCCGAAGCTTCAGGGAGGCCCATGCCAGCAGAACGGTCACGGAGGAGCCGATCAGAACCAGGGTGTTGACGAAGCCAAGGGTGACGTTGAGCTCATGAACCGGCCAGGGATAGTCGGCTCCGACACGCAGGAAGATGTAGGAGCTGAACAGGCCGCCGAAGAGCATGACTTCCGAGGCCAGGAAGAGCCAGATGCCAACCTTGGCGTTGTAGAGACCCGTGTCGGGGCGGGCGGAGACGGTGTAAGGGATGTCCATTGGAAAGTCGCGGTTTTCAGGTTCGCGGTTCGCAGTCGAATCAGTGGTGTGCGGCGGTGGCCGGAGCTGCTGGCACGGAGGAGGGCTCGGCGGCCTTGCCGGGCTCGGACTCCCACTGCGGGAAGTAGTCCTGGCTCATGCCTGGAACGCTGTATTCATAAGGCCCGCGGACGGCGACGATGTCGAAGGTGAAGTTGCCATGCGGGGGAGGCGTGGGCGTGGCCCACTCCAGAGTGGTGCAGTTCCAGGGGTTGTCGCTGGTGACCTTTTCACCGCCCTTGATGCTGAGGAAGAAGTTCAGGATGAAGGGCACCTGGCCGAGCATGAGGATGATGGCGCCGAAGGTCATCAGGACGTTGAGGCCAAGCAGGTTGTTCGGGACTTCCATGCCAAAGAGACCGAAGAAGCCGGAGGTCAGCTCGGTGAACCAGTTGGAGGCGGAGGAGGTCTGCTCGAAATACTTGCCACCATCGTACCAGCGGCGGTGGAAGCCGCCCATGCCCTGGATGAACATCGGAGCGAACACCAGGTTCATCCCCACGAGGGAGGGCCAGAAATGCAGCTTGCCCAGGAATTCGTTCATCTTGCGGCCGGTGGCCTTGGGATACCAGTGATAGACGCCGGCGAAGAAGGCGAAGATGGAGCCGGGGGCGACGACGTAGTGGAAGTGACCAATCACATAGTAGGTGTCGTGAAGGGCCAGGTCGATGAAGGTGAAGGCCAGCGGCAGGCCGGTCAGACCGCCGATGCCGAACATGGGCAGGAAGGCGGAGGCGAACAGCATCTGCGGGGTGAAGCGGATGGACCCGCCGTAGAGGGAGATCATCAGGCCGGTGAGCAGGATCACCGAAGGAACGGAGATGAGCACGGTGGTGATCTGGAAGTAGGTGGACATCATGGTGCCCATGCCGGTGAGGTACATGTGATGCGCCCAAACCAGGAAGCTCAGGAAACCGAGGGTGAGACCGCCGTAGACCATGGCCTTGTACCCCCAGAGCGGGCGGCGGGTGTTGGCCGGGATGACCTCGGCCAGGATGGCGAAGGCCGGAAGGATAAGCACATACACCTCAGGGTGCGCGAGGAACCAGAACAGGTGCTGATAGAGCAGCGGGGAGCCACCGCCGGAAATGTCGAGGTGCTGGCCACCTTCCATGAGGCCGGTGGGCAGGAAGAAGCTGGAGCCGAAGACACGGTCGGAGAACTGAAGCAGGGCGGCAACTTCAAGGGGCGGGAAGGCCAGAAGGAGCAGGAAGGCGACGATGAACATGGCCCAGCAGAAGAACGGCATGCGCATCCAGGACATGCCCTTGGCGCGCAGGTTGATGATGGTCGTGATGACGTTCACCGAGCCGAGAAGGGAGGCCGAGATGTTGAACACCATGCCCAGCAGCCACCAGGTGTGTCCATGCAGCCAGATGTTGGTGACGGCAACGGCGGTGGTGCTGGCGAGGGGGGAATACATCGTCCAACCGGTCTGCACGGAGCCGGTGCCGAGGAAGAAGCTGGCGAGCATGCCGACACCGCTGATGAAGAAGAGCCAGTAGCTCCACATGTTCAGACGCGGGAAGGCCATGTCGATGGTGCCGATCTGCAGCGGCATGACGAAGTTCACAAAGCCGGCGAAGCCAAGCGGCACGATGCCGAGGAACACCATGATGGTGCCGTGCATGGCTCCCAGCATGTTGTAGAGTTCGCCGTTCACCACGCCACCAGGAGCCCAGCGACCGATCATTTCATTGAAGATTCCGCCGATGACGGGAAGCTTGCTGACGATGTCAAAGCCGGGGATGGGCTGGCCCGGGTAGGCGATGCTCCAACGCATGAGGAGCATGAGGAAGAAGCCGAACAGCAGGAACAGCAGGCCCGTGATGGCATACTGGATGCCGATCACCTTGTGGTCGGTGGAGAAGACATACTTTCCGATGAATCCCGGCTCATGATGGTCATGCGCGTGATCGTGGGAGTGATCGTGGGTGTGGGCGGCGGCGCTCATAGAAGGGTCACGTGAAACTAACTCGGCTTAAAGGGGGGGGTTGCTGGCGGGCAGGCTCAGGCGGAAACCTGCAAGCGAGCTGCGACAGGCTGCCGCGCTCGCTTTCAAGGTTCTGCCGTTGATCAAATGCATCTTTCTGACGACTTACTTGGCTGCAGGCGCAGCGGTGGCTCCCGGACCAGCCGGGATGTCGCCCGGGACGTTTTTGTCAGCAAAGGGGGCAAGGTCGGCCTCGGTCCACTGCTGGGCACGCTTTTCGTCGCCGCGAACTTTTTCGACCATTTCCTTGGTCACCATGGTGGCCTCGTTGCCCCAGGAGTTGCGGATGTAGGTGAGAACGTTGGCGAGGTCACCGGCAGACATGGCGGCTCCGAAGGGCTGCATGCCGCCCGGAGTGTTGTAGCCCTGTCCCTTGACCGTGATGGCGCCGACAAGACCGTGCTGGGTGACTCGGATCAGGCGCTCCGTGCCGCCCGAGACCCATTCAGAACCTGCAAGAGGAGGAAACTGGCCGGGAATGCCCATGCCATTGCCCTGGTGGCAGCCACCGCAGACAGCGTATCCGGAGGCACCCTTTTTCATGGCCGTCTGAAAGGGATCGGCGGCACCCGCACCCGCACCACCCCCGGGACGAGGATCCGGTGCAGCGCTGAAGTTGAAGGGATTGGAGGTGTTGAAGCTGTAGCCTCCGGTCATGACACCGAGCTGGCCGCCGGCGATGACGGCCACGATCATGCCCAGGAAGATGACAAGCATCGGCACGGGCTCGCGACCGGGCTGCAGATCCGCCTTTTCACGCTTCACGGCTGAGTGAAGCCTGTCGAGGTCGGTGCTGTCGGGTTGAAAGCTGTTGGAGGGGGCGCTCATTGAGGACAGAGGGCGGTTACTTCTTCGCTGGAGCCGCAGCGGCGGCGGCCACTTCGGCCGAGACTCCCGGGATGGGGTAGTCTTTCTTCAAGGACAGGAGATAGTCGACGAGGACCTCGGCTTCGGGAGTCGGGACAACCTCATAACCTTCAGCGGGAGCGGCCTTGCCGGTGAGCTTGAGGGCCTTGGAATGAGCCGGGCCCTGGGCCTTGCGAACGATGTAAAGGTTCTTGAAGGCCGGCATGTTGGACCAGTCATGGATCGAACGCGGAGCAAAGAGCTTCTGGTGGATCACACCACGCTCAGGGGCGCGCCAGCCATAATTGGCAAGGTCAGGACCGCTGCGGACAAAACCCAGCGGGGCGTATTTTTCACCGAGGTAGTCACGCAGGGTGTTGGAACGCACGGGCGCGGCCGGGCGGGCCTCCTGGTCCTGTCCCCAGCCTTTGCGCCAGCCATCCAGGGAAAGCTGGGTCGGGCGGATCATCTGGGTGTGGCACTGGGCGCAGCCTTCACGGATGTAGACGAGCTGCCCCTGGCCATTGACCGGAGCGGGAGGATAGAAGCCTTCGACACCATCCTTGTCCTTGTCATAGGCGGCAGGACCCAGGCCCTGATACTTGATGACGGGTACAACGATGAGGAGAAGCCAGGGGAGGCCGAAGGTGGCGACGAGGCCGAGGATGAAGGAGCGGAAGTTGCTCATGCGTGGGCGGCGTGAGGGGTGTCATCATGCGCAGAATGCAGCAGCGTGGGGGCGGAACTGCGGCGGCCAAGACCGGCCACCATGAGCATGAGATGAATGAGGAACCAGATGTTCGACCAGGTGATCAGGCCCCAGGCGATGGCGCGGGCGATCATGTAGGGGCGGGCGTTCAGGGAAAGCTGCATGAAGTCCTGGTCCCACATTTCAGGATGGTTCAGATCACCACCCTGCTGCACGCCGGCGACAAGGCTGGTGATGACGATGGTGGCGATGCCGTAGGTGGAGAACCAGAAGTGGTTGCGGATCAGGCGGACGCTGAGCCACTCACATCCCGCGAGACGCGGCACGATGTAATAGATCGCCCCGAAGACGCACATGCTGAAGAAGCCATACACGGCGACGATCTGGAAACCGTAGGTGGCATGGGTGAACTGCAGCGTCACACCCGTGCTGTAATTGGAGAGC
>CAZXPU010000028.1:0-2105 GCA_964642905.1 uncultured Prosthecobacter sp. | reverse complement strand
CAGGCTGCGCTGCCGCTCTGTTCCTTTAGCCAGCGGTAATTGGAGAGCAGCGCCAGGACGATGCCGGTGACGGGATAGAACAGGGAGCCCAGGAAGGTGAAACGCAGCGTCGGGGAGGAGGCGACCAGGTTGTGCTTGCCGAGGGTGGTGAGGTGGTGGTTCAAACCGACGACACCCACGGGGATCAGCAGAAGCGTGCCGGTGAGAGCACCGATGGAAGGCATCCAGGCGGGAAGCGGCCCCCCCATGTAGGTCTGCATGCCTGTCCAGCCTGCCAGGGTCGCCAGAGTCCAGAAGCCAAGCTTGGAAAGCTCGGCGCTGACAATCGGCTGACCTGTGATCTTGGGAATGAAATAATAAGCGGAGCCGATGGCCACTGGAGCGAAGAACAGCAGAATCAGGCCGTGAACATACCAGGCGTTGATGCCGGCCCCAAGAGCGCCAAGACCCGGCAGGCAGTGCAGGCAGACATTGGCGGTGATGAAGATCCAGGGGAACCAGAAGCAGGCACCGAGAATGTACCAGGTGCTGACCATGAAGCCTTCAGGACGGAAGGCACGGCTGAACATGATCACCATCGGCCAGGCAAACACGAGGAAACTACCCAGAAGGATGGGCCAGACCCAGCGCGGCATTTCCAGCCACTGCATCGAGGTGCTGCCACCCATCAGGATGCTGGCCAAACCGAGCGTCAGGGCGATGTTCCAGAAGACACCTGCCACATAAAGAAGGCTTTTGCCACTCTTCAGCTCCTGTCCGGAACGACGAGCCATGATCCAGAGCATGACGCCCAGGCCGGCCTGAATGCCCCAGCCGTAAACGAGGGCGTTGAGGTGGGTTGGCTGAAGGCGGCCGAACTGAAGCACCGGGCAGTCACCCAGGAAAGTGGGCGAGAACAGCTTCAAGGCGGCCAGAACCCCGAGGATGGTCGAAGCCATGAGCCAGAAGGCACCGTTGAGGAAGAGAAACAGCACCGGGCCTTTGACCGACTTGTCAATCGCCGCACGGCGAAGGTTGTCGGCCTGGAGGTCCTGGTCTGCGGATGAAGGGGTCGTCTGCATCGGGAAAAAGAGCGGCCGTTACTTGGTGGCGGGAGCGGCCGGGGCGGCGGCCGGAGCAGGGGCAGGTGCGGCGGCGGCCTGCTTGAGCTGGGTGGGAGAGCCGGGCACCACCTGGGTGCTCGGAGCGGGCTTGCGAGAGGCAATCAGGCTCAGCGTCTTGTCGAACACTGCGGATTTTTTTCCGGAATCATTCAGGCCCATCTTGGCGGTAAGCTCGGCCTGCGCCTTGAGGATCTCCTCCTTGTTGGCCAGACGCTCAGGCTCACGAGGATCCACCGGCGCGGGCTTGGCAAAGTTCAGGAAAATCGCCAGAAGAATGGCGAAGCTGGTGAAAGCACCGAAGACCCAAAGAAAAGGGGCGCCGGGTTTCGAGGTGGAGGCGGCAGCGGACATGAGGAGATCAGTTGACGACGTTGGCGGATTCAAGCAGGCGCGGGTCGCGGCAGGGATACAGGCTGTAATTGGCGAGACTGCGAAGGAAGAGGAACCCAAGGGTTCCGACGACGGCGACGAAGGCAACGACGTCACCCACCCAGGCACCCGGAGCCAGCACGCCGATGCCGAGCGACGGGCCGCGCTCAGGAATGACGTTCCAATAAAGATCGACCAGGTGCATGAACAGAATCCAGAGGCAGACGCCGATCATGACAGCGGGCTTCTTTTTACGGGTCTGGGAAAGCAGGGCCAGGAACGGGGCGATGAAGTGGCCAACCACGATGAAGATCGACACATAGCGCCAGCCCTCGGTGTTGCGGGTCAGGTAGAAGCGGGTCTCCTCGGTGATGTTGGCGTACCAGATCAGGAAATACTGCGAGAAGGCGATGTAGGCCCAGAACACCGTGAAGGCGAAGAGCAGCTTGCCCATGAGGTGGTAATGCTCCTCCGAAACAACTTTCTTCAGGTAGCCCAGGCTGCGCAGCCAGGTGACCAGCATGATGGTGACCGCCATCGAGGACCAGGCGCAACCGGCAAAGATGTACACACCCCACATCGTGGAGAACCAGGCGTAATCGAGCGTCTGAATCCAGTCCACGGCGGCAAAGG